>CAYRCP010000526.1:0-1950 GCA_964422755.1 uncultured Bacteriovoracaceae bacterium
ATGTATCATCAGTTCTGGCAGGATTGTCCCGGTTGTGATACCTCAATGATAGTTGAAGGTCCGGGAGGCATCCGCAGGATGATATGAGCGGGTATGAAGCAATGCAGCACCAGAGGCTTGTCGACTCTGGTCTTCCAGGGATCTTTCAGCGGTAAACAGCTGTGCGAAAGAGAGGTCGGTCAGTGGAGTATTATGGTACAAAGCCGAAAATCGGCAAGGATGTTTTTATCGCCCCGACCGCTGTTGTCTTAGGCGATGTGGAGATTGGTGACGGATCGAGCATCTGGTATGGGGCTGTCGTGAGAGGGGACCAGGCAAAGATCCGCATTGGAAAAAACACGAATATCCAGGATAACTGTACGCTCCATTCAGATCCGCCGAGCCCGCTGGTGATCGGTGATAATGTCACCGTGGGGCATAATGCTGTGGTCCACGGATGCACGATAGAAGATGACTGTCTCATTGGGATCGGCTCGGTTGTCCTCAACGATGCCCGGGTGAAGACAGGATCCATTGTCGCATCGGGTTCGGTTATCAAAGAGGGGCAGGAAGTGGGACCGTGCCACATGGTGGCAGGTGCCCCCGCCAGGCTGAAAAAAGAGCTGACCACCGCGGATGTAGACAAAAACAGGGACAATGCCCGTACCTATGGCGATCTGGCAAAAAAACACATGGCTGCATACGGCAGCTGGGAGGAAAGGAGATGAATCATCTTGTTTGATTTCGACACACCCGTGAACAGGGATGGGACCGGCAGTCTCAAGTGGGACAGGTATAAAGGACGAGATATCATACCGCTGTGGGTTGCCGACATGGATTTCAGGTCACCTCCGGCAGTAGTCGAAGCGCTCAAGGCTCGTGCCGATCATGGGGTGTTCGGCTACACCACACCTCCTGAGGAACTCATTGAAACCATCATCGAAATGCTTCTGCGAGAATATTCGTGGTCTGTGGAGCCTTCCTGGCTTGTCTGGCTTCCCGGGCTGGTAACAGGGCTGAATGTGATGTGCCGCAGCATGGGAAAGGACACTGACGAAGTAATATCTGCAGTCCCTGTTTATCCACCTTTTTTGAGCGCGCCTGAACTGGGGCAGAAAAGACTGATAACCACCCCCCTGGTGCAGGAAGGCGGCAGAGATGTATTTGATTTTGATCTTTTTGAGGCTGCTCTCACAAAGAGAACAGGGCTTTTTCTGCTCTGTAATCCGCATAATCCGGTGGGGCGTGTTTTTACCAGGGAAGAACTTGTTCGTCTTACCGAGATCTGTGAAAAAAGGGATGTGGTAATCTGTTCCGACGAGATCCACTGCGATCTCGTGCTGGACGTGGACAAAAAACACATCCCCGTAGCAACCCTGGGAGAAGATATAGCCCGGCGCACGGTTACGCTCATGGCGCCGAGCAAGACCTATAATATTCCGGGATTGGGATGTTCTTTTGCCATCATTCCGGATCCGGACTTGAGGAAATCCTTTCTGAAAGCCATGGAAGGGATTGTTCCCCATATAAACACCTTCGGGTACACCGGGGCGCTTGCAGCGTACAGGGATGGCGGAAGCTGGCATGAAGAGCTGCTCGATTATCTGAGAACAAACCGTGATATGGTTTCACGCTGGGTTGAGGAAACAGGCGGGCTGAGTATGAATCATGTGGAAGCAACGTATCTCGCATGGATAGACATGAAAGAAACCGGTCTGCTTGATCCTGTGCGGGTTTTTGAAGAGGCAGGGGTGGGGTTGTCGGATGGTGCGTATTTCGGAAGTCCGGGGTTTGTACGGCTTAATTTCGGATGTCCGCGGTCTACGCTTATAGAAGCACTGGAGAGGATGAAAAAGGCACTGCGATCCTGATGGCGGACAGGATTTCTGCTTTGCGAAAAGAGTTTTTTGCGTACCGGATTTGATCTTGTCGAGGGAACTTTTTCCTTTTATCTTCATGAATATATAGATG
>CAYRCP010000527.1:0-1949 GCA_964422755.1 uncultured Bacteriovoracaceae bacterium
CGATTGGTGAGAAAGACGGAGGCGAGCACGAGGGCACCGCCGGCACCCTGAAGCATGGTGAGCCGTTCACCCAGAAGAATCCAGGCACCCAGGGCCGTTACCACGGGTATACCATTGATGAAAACCGCTGCGCGCGAGGCCGGGATCTTGGTGAGGGCATAGTTATAGCAAAGGAAGGCAGCCACTGTTGCAAAAACCGTCAGGTAGAGGAGTGCTATCAGAGACCGCGGGCTGATCGCTGCCCAGGAAAGAGCCGGAATATCCAGGAACAGGCCGGGCGCAAAGAAGATGGAGCCATAGAAGCACTGCATGCTGGTAATCTCCCGCGCGGAATACGACTTGCCGAGGTTTCGGGCACTTATGATATAGAAGGCAGCTGCGAGCACAGCCCCGAAGACAATGAGATCTCCCTTCAGTGATCCGCCAAGGCCCCAGACAAAATCAGGGTCGCCGATGACCAGGATGGTGATGCCGATGAGCGAGAGAAAAATGCCGATGATACCCAGGCGATTCGTTTTTTCTTTCAATATGATCGCCGAGAGGATCATGACTGCTACCGGGATGGTTGCAATTATGAGCGATACCTTGGCTGCCGAGGTGTACAGGAGCCCCTGTGTTTCGCAGAGAAAATAAAGGCCTGGCTGAAAAATGGCCAGGACAAGGAGTTTTACGTGGTCTCTTGGCGTGAAAGACGGCATGCCGTGGCGTATCATCATGGCGGCAAAAAAGATGAATCCCAGCATAAACCGGGAGAATATGAGCGTAAAAGTGGGGATTGTTTCGAGGGCCATTTTGGTGGCCACAAAGGAAAGACCCCAGAAGATAACCGTTGCCACCAGGGCATTGTATGTTTTCAGCTGTTCATGTTTCGACATAGACCCGTATCTCTCGCTGTTTAAAAAGGAAATGAGCTCATACCATACTTGTTATTATTTGTATACGGACAAGGAGAGGGGAGCAAAAAAGACAAAGCATTGCTGAGAGCACACCCATATACTATTGTACAGAATATATTCAGGGGAGACCAGTATGCTTTTATCCGGAAGTCAAGGCTTCTTCATCCCGGATACTGTCCGGACCCCCGGATGCAAAATGCAGCTTGCATCAATGGGAATCGTTTCGTTATGATTCGGAATCAAACAGAGGTATATACGAAAAAGAGCATATATGGACGACAACAGAGCGAAAAATCTTTCCATGGTAGTAACCGATCTCGATGGAACTCTTCTTGGTCCCGACGGGCGTATCAGCCCTGCTGATCGACAGACACTTCAAATGCTCGGAGAACGCAACATCGTTCGGGTAATCGCCACCGGACGCTCATTGTATTCTGTCCGCTGCGCAATTGATCCACTCTTTCCCATTGACTATGTGATTTTTTCCTCCGGAGCAGGGGTGATGGAATGGCCGTCACAAGACCTTTTGCATGTACATCATTTGAGCAGCGAGCAAACCGGTTTAGTTGCCGGGTATCTGATCGAGAGCAGTCTCGATTTCATGCTGCATCTTCCGATTCCGGAAAATCACCGCTTTTTCTATCATAATACCGGAAGCGCACCTTTTGATTTCATGGCCCGTCTGAGGCGTTATCGCGAATTTGCCACCCCGCTGAATGTTTCTGACAGGGATTACGGCCAGTCCTGTCAGTTTGTGGCCATCACCGGGAACGACACAGGCCCTTACCATGCCATCAGGGAATACTTTGAGCACCTGAGGGTTATCCGTACCACCTCTCCTCTGGACGGAGATTCCATCTGGATCGAGATCTTTCCACGCAGCGTATCCAAGTCTCTGGCTGCCCAATGGCTGTGCGACCGGTTGCAGATACCGGCCCATGAAGTGCTGGGTATCGGGAACGACTACAACGACATTGATCTGCTCGAATGGGCTTCTTCGGCAGTGGTGGTTTCCAACGCCCCGGCCGAACTGCGTTCGTGCTTCGAGGTCAC
>CAYRCP010000528.1:0-1949 GCA_964422755.1 uncultured Bacteriovoracaceae bacterium
CGGCATTCTGCGCCATCGGGGTGTTTGCCTCGTCCATGACGAGAAACCAGATCATTGCATTCATCGTGGGCATGGTTATCTGTTTTGGCCTCACGCTGATCGACAAAATGCTCTTTTTCTTTCCCAGATCCCTGATCGAGATCATCAATTATCTCGGTGCCGGGTTCCACTTCGAGAACATCTCCAAGGGCATAATCGACACCCGGGATATCGTATACTTCTTCAGTGTAATCTTTATCGCGCTGTACAGCTCTCATCTTGTACTGCAGAAAAAGAGATAAGGAGAATAGAGAATGAAAACCACTTCGCGATATGTAAAATTTGCCCTCTATATCCTGGTGATCGTTCTGATCAATATAGTCGGCATTACCCTGTTCACCCGGCTCGACCTGACCGAAAACAAGGTATATTCCCTCTCAAATGTAAGCAAAGATGCTGTCTCCACGCTTTCCGAGCCCCTGACCATCAATGTATTCTTTACCAGGGATCTCCCTGCGCCCTACAATACGGTTGAACGCTACCTGCGGGACCTTCTCGGGGAATATTCACTCCATGCAAACAAGTATTTCAACTACCGGTTCTTCGATGTCAGCCCCGAGGGCGAGAGCGGCTCCGAGCAGAGCGCCAAAAACCGCAAACTGGCGGGCGACTACGGCATCTATCCGGTACAGATTCAGGCCTATGAGCAGGACGAGGTGAAATTCAAAAAGGCATATATGGGCCTGGTCATCATTCACGGCGACATGGTGGAGAGGATCACCACCATCACCAACACCGATGGCCTCGAATATAAACTCACCACGGCAATCCAGAAGCTCAACAACAAGATCAGCGCCTTTATCAGCCTGGAGGATTCCGTGCAGGTGCGGCTGTATATGTCCTCGTCCTTAAAGCAGGTTGCACCGTTCATGCAGCTCAATGAACTGCCTCAACTGCCTGAGAGGATCAAGAGAATCGTCAACGACCTGGGCAAAACCATGTATGGCAAGCTCTCCTATTCGTTCAACGACCCTGCGAGTTCGCAGGAAATGGATGAGCTTGTGCAGAAATACAGCCTCATGCAGCTTAAGTGGCCGGATCTGAAAAACGGCCAGATAAGCGCAGGCAGCGGCATCATCGGGCTTGTCATGGAGCACGGCGACAATACAGCGGTGCTGCCGATATTGAATGTATACAGGGTTCCTCTTTTCGGCACACAGTACAAGCTTGCCGGCGGTGAAGAACTGGAAGAGATGATTTCAGAAAGCCTGGAATCGCTCATCGGGGTCAACGAAGACATGGGCTATCTCGCAGATCACGGCACACTCCAGCGATTTGCCATGCCCGGCGGGCCTGCCCAGGAGGCTATCTCAACCTTTACCGGCCTGATCTCAAAGACCTATAAGCTCAAGGATGTAGAACTCGCAGACAAGGGTGTCCCCGAGGGTCTGGGCAGCCTGGTGATTGCCGGACCTACCGAACCGTTCAGCGACTACGAGCTCTTCCAGATCGATCAGGCCCTGATGCGCGGCACCAACCTGGCCATATTCGTCGACTCTTTCAAAGAGATCCAGGCACAGCAAAGCAATCCCTACCAGCAGCAGCCGCCGCAGTATGTACCGTTGAATTCCGGGCTGGAGAAACTGCTGGAGCACTATGGCGTACGCATCAAAAAATCCTATGTCCTGGATGAAAACTCATACAAACAGCGCCTGCCCCAGCAGTATGGCGGAGGCGAGCAGAATATCTACTATGCCCCTATCATCGAGAGTGCGTCTATCAATCACGACCTTGATTACATGAAGAATATCAAAGGCCTCATCACACTGAAGATATCACCACTGGAGATCGACCAGCAGCGTATCGACGACAACAACATCCGTGCAGACCTGCTCTTTTCGTCATCAAACAAATCATGGGAGATGAGGGACAATATCAACTTCAACCCCATGTTCATGAAGCCTCCGGCC
>CAYRCP010000529.1:0-1948 GCA_964422755.1 uncultured Bacteriovoracaceae bacterium
TGACATATCAAACCCTCCTCCAAATAATTTAATATGGCCATATATATACTATATCTGATTTTGTAGTCAACTGAATGCTCACTATTTCTTTAGTATTTTTCATAAATTGAACTTAAGCCATCAGCAATTTCAGAGAATTCAAAGACACTGGACATGTTGTTTTCTCAGTGAAAATCCCAAAACAAGCCGAATCTCAACCGCACAGCATCAGAGTCCCAGCGGGCTGATGTATCGGGCTTCCTGCCCGGAGGAATAACGTACTATCAGTGGTATCTCTTCAGGGCACCTGTCCACCTGAGCAGTTACCATCAGCAATTCTTTTCTTTTCCTGCTATGCGCTCAAAATCAATCAAAGCCCTTGACACAACAGTATGTGGGTCTTATGAGTAAGCGATTATTTAAAAAAACGGCCAAGCCTATCGGGAGCTCGGATAAACCGGGCTGAGAGGGATTCTTGCTCAATTGCTGTGAATCCGCCCGTTGAACCTGACCCGGATAATGCCGGCGGAGGAATTAAGGTATAGACAAGATAAAAAAGTCATCCTCCAAAAGGGATGGCTTTTTTATTTTAACGCACAAGGAGATACAAATGAAGATACAGGTATCACAAGTTATCACCCTGATCGTTTTGGCACTCGTCCTTGCCGGGTGCGGCAAGTCAGGCGAGAACAAGGATGCAGCAGTTCTCAACGTGATGACCCATGACAGCTTCAGTATCAGTGAGGATCTCGTTGCCGCATTCAGCAAGGAGCATGGCGTCACCATCCGCTTTCTCAAATCCGGAGATGCCGGTGCTGCCCTGAATCAGGCCATTCTATCCAAGGAAAACCCTATGGCCGATATTTTTTACGGCGTTGACAATACCTTTATGAGCCGTGCGCTCAAGGCCGATATCTTCGAGCCATATGATTCCCCCCTGCTGAAAAACATCGACGAATCATTGAAACTCGACAAACAAAACAGGCTGCTCCCGGTTGATTATGGCGATGTCTGCCTCAATTACGACAAGGCATGGTTCAAGAAAAAAGGCATCCGTCCGCCCGAGAGACTGGAAGACCTCATAAAACCGGAATACAAGGGACTGAGCATTGTGGAAAATCCTGCCACCTCTTCACCGGGTCTTGCCTTTTTATTGGCCACGATCGGCCATTTCGGCGAAGATGGATATCTTCACTACTGGAAAGCACTCAGAAAAAACGATGTCCTGGTGACCGACGGATGGGAAGATGCCTATTGGGGACAGTTCAGTGCTGCATCAAAGGGAATTCGTCCCATTGTGGTAAGCTATGCAAGCAGCCCTGCTGCCGAGGTATATTTCTCGGATAAGCCCATGGATGAATCGCCCACAGCAGCGGTGGTGGGTCCAAAAACGACATTCCGCCAGATCGAGTTTGTCGGAATCATCAAGGGCACCAAAAACGCCCAGCTGGCGCGAGAACTTGTAGATTTCATGCTTGATAAGACATTCCAGGAAGATATTCCTTTGCAGATGTTTGTCTTTCCGGTGAACAGACAGGCCCAGCTCCCCCCGGTGTTTGTCAAGCATGCACTGCTCTCTCGCGAGCCCATACTCTTATCGCCCGAGATGATTGCAGCCAATCGTGAAGAATGGATCGATGCATGGACAACAACTGTCTTGCGGTGAGAACCCTCAGGAACAACTACCGCATCTTCATTGCCGGGGTGCCACTCATTTTTCTGGCAATATTCTATTTTTATCCGCTGATAAAGATATTCACCCTCAGCTTTATGCCTGAAGGCTTCCTGGACCTGGGGGGTTTGAAAAAGCTTATCTCCACGAGTTTTTATATTCGGACATTGTGGTTCACCATATGGCAGGCCGCTCTCTCGACAGTCCTAACCCTTATCATCGCCCTGCCCGGAGCATATGTCTTTGCCAGGTACCGTTTTGCAGGCAAGAACCTGCTTCAGTCCCTCACCGCCATTC
>CAYRCP010000530.1:0-1945 GCA_964422755.1 uncultured Bacteriovoracaceae bacterium
TATCGGTTTTTTTCAGTGCCTTCATGAGGATCTCGTATAAAGCCATAAGATCATCGCCCGGGAGAATACCGGTATCTATGTGCCATTGTTCCGCGATTTCTTTTTCCGTAACACCATGGCGTTCACAGAGCTGACGGGTCTGATGCCAGGTGGGGAGCCAGACAAGCTTTTCTCTCATATCCCTGGTTGATCCGAAGATGTCGATAAAACGGTTCAGGTTCAGGATAAAATAGATCCGGCAGGGAAAGGGGGATTCAGGTTGTATCTGTTTATCCGGGTCCCAGACAAAACATCCGACATGAGGGTTCCAGGGCAGTCCGGTCTCTTTAAGTTTTTGTGCCATCTGACAGTGGCGCTCATCAAAGGGCATGGGTGCCAGATCTGATTGCGGATTAAACGGAGTCGCCTGCATGTCATAACCCTCCTTTTGCGTGCAGCAATTGTACTGTCCGTAAGCTGAGCCGGGTGATTCTCTATAAGCTAAAATAAGTTTCCTTCTCTGACGAATCAATAACGCGCCTCGGGAATTCAGATAAATTAATTCAACAGTACCTCCCTTGTTCGCTCAGGGAAATGTCCATGGCTTGCTTGACTTGTCGGCATTGGCTGTTACTTTGATTTCTATCAGTTCAATGGTAACTTCTTATCATGTCATTGCATCGTTCGATGCTTCTTGAAGGTGCGATTAAAAAAGTTGAGATCGAGGAGGTGGCGATGTTGGACTTTTCTCTTACCCGGGAACAGATCGATCTTAGGGAAAAGGTCAGGGAGTTTACCCTCAGGGAAATTCTTCCTGTTGCCTGGTACTATGACGAACTCGATGAGATCCCTCTGTTTATCCTTCGCAGGGCCTTTGAGCAGGGGCTCATGAATTCCGATATCCCGGAGAAATATGGCGGAAAAGGATACGGACTTGTTGAGGGTGCTATCGCAGTGGAAGAGATCGCTGCGGGCTGCGCCGGGCTGGCAACATCCATCTTCGACAATTCCCTGGGCATGGCCCCGGTGATGCTCTCGGACAGGGAAGAGCTCAAGAAGCGTTATTTGACCGAGATTGCCAGGGACTTCAAGCTGATGTGTTTCGGTACATCGGAGCCGACCATGGGTTCGGATGTGGCCGGGATGCGTTGCCTGGCAACTAAAGACGGCGACGATTACCTCCTCAACGGAACGAAATACTGGATAACTAACGGAGGGATTGCCGACTATATGGCCGTATTCGCCACAACAGACCCCAAATTGTCTCACGCCGGAATCTGTGCCTTTGTCGTGGAGCTTGACTGGGAAGGCGTCTCTGTAGGGAAGGCGATTCCCAAGATGGGCCAGCGCTGCTCCAATACCGCGGGCATCCACTTTGAAAACACCAGGGTGCCCAGGGAGAATATTCTCGCAGAACCGGGCGAGGGGTTTGTTCTCGCCATGAAGACCTTTGACCGGACACGGCCCATCATCGGGTCATTCGGTGTCGGGGCAGCACGCTCTGCAATGGAATTTGCCTTGAGCTATGCCAGGAGACGCCGTGCGTTCGGAGCTCCTCTTGCAAATTACCAGGCCATACAGTTCAAGCTTGCGGAGATGTTCATGAAGGTGGAGACCGCCCGGCTCCTCACCTGGAAGGCGGCTGCGGAAGTGGATCAGGGCATTGTGACGAATGTGACGGCCTCCATTGCAAAACTCTACGCAACGCAAGCCGCGTTCGAGGTGGTCAGCGATGCGCTCCAGATCTTTGCCGGGTATGGCTACACGAAGATGTACCCCATTGAAAAACTCTTCCGTGATATCCGGCTGCTGAAGATATACGAGGGAACATCGGAAATACAGCATCTGATCCTTGCCGGACACCTCTTCAGCGCGTATGAGCCCGCCATGCCCCCGCTCGATGAGGTTCCGGTCCTCAGGTGGGAGGATCAGTCCGGAGAGTTTACGGACGCAGTAGAAGGAAAGA
>CAYRCP010000531.1:0-1940 GCA_964422755.1 uncultured Bacteriovoracaceae bacterium
CCATGGATATCAGCATCCAGCACCCCCACCTTGTAGCCCTCACGGGCCAGGCTCATAGCAAGGTTGGCGGATATTGTCGATTTACCCACCCCGCCTTTGCCGCTCATGACCATGATAGTATTTTTTATCTTGGACAGGCTTTCCTTTAATTTTGCCTGATCCTCTTCCATCCTCTTCTTTTTCTCGAGATCGGTCTCCATCGACATTATATTCTCCTTATCTTTCTGGGGTTATCCACCTGCGAATCTCCTAGAGCTGCTTGAGGATGCTAGACCAGACCTTTTTTATATCATCCGCAACCGCGGAATCAGTATACTCCAGCACCGTTGCTTTTTCGATCTGTGCCCTGGTAAAGGCCTTGTCATACCTGATCTGACCTGCAACGGTAATCCCCTTACGCCGGGATTGTTCAATAATCCTGGCTGTCATTTCCGGATTGATATCAGCCTTGTTGATACAGACAGCAGCAGGTATGCCGAAGTGGCTCGTCAGTTGATGAACCCGATCAAGATCATGCTCGCCCGCTACCGTAGGCTCGGTCACAATGACGACAAAATCAGCCCCGGTTATGGATGCAATCACGGGACAACCGATACCGGGAGAACCGTCGACGATCAGATAATCATGTCCATTCTTGAGCGCAATCTTTTGTGCCTCACTTCTCACAAGGGTTACAAGCTTACCCGAGTTTTCCTCGGCTATTCCCAGCCTGGCATGGACCATGGGACCTACCCGTGTGTCGGAGACAAACCATACACCATTGACCACAGGCGAAAAATCCATCGCACCTTCAGGACAGAAATAAGCACACACCCCGCAGCCCTCACAGGCCACCGGATCAATCGAAAATCGTCGTTTTTCCGATTGCACATCTTCTATCACTGCATCAAAACGACATACTTCCATGCACGTGCCGCACCCTGTGCATTCCTCCTGTCTGACCTTTGCCAGAGAGCCACCGCTGAACTTCTCTTCCTTCAGGATCGTCGGCTCGAGCACAAGAAAGAGATCGGCAGCATCCACATCGCAATCCGCCAATACCGGACTGTCCGCAAGGCAGGCAAATGATGCGGTAATGCTGGTCTTGCCCGTACCGCCCTTTCCGCTGATAACTACAATCTCTTTCATAACTCCCCCTGACTGACTGATCCGCCTGACAACCTCTCATGAATATCTTTGAATAATTTTTCAAAGACTTCCCGGTATTGCGGCAGAGCAGAGATCATGAGCTCGCCCCGGGAGTATGCCTCTGCAATCTTCCTGTCATCCGGGATCTCGGCGATAATCGGTATCCCCCGGTCCTGACAAAATTGCTGTGCACTTGGATTATCCTCTTCCGCGCGGTTCACCACCACGGCATAATCAATACCGAGTTCTTTTACGGTTTCAACGGCAAGACCAAGATCATTCAACCCAAACGGTGTTGGTTCGGTCACCAAAAGCACAAAATCCGAGCCCTTCAATGTCGTAATAACAGGGCACGATGTACCCGGAGGTGCATCTATTATCTGTATGCCGGGAGGATCAATTTTTTTCACGGCCTTGATGAGCGGGGGAACCATAATATCTCCAATATTGAGCCTTCCATGGACAAATCCGATATGTCCGGCATACCCTTGCTCGATGGTCCCGATCTCACGTGAAATTTCCGTTATGGCCGCTGTCGGGCATACCCTTGTACAGCCACCGCAGGCATGACAGAGTTCAGGAAAAATCAAAACATTTTCCTTTACGCAGGCTATAGCGCTGTACAGACAAATATCAGCACATTTTCCACAACCAGTACATTTTTCTTTATCTACCTGGGGGACAGGTACGCCTATAGGGGTGCTCTCCTTTATCTCTGGATGCAGGAAAAGATGTCCATTGGGCTCCTCGACATCACAATCAAGGTAGGTTACCATTTCTCCCAACATGCCTGCTGTGAGTGCAAGATTTGT
>CAYRCP010000532.1:0-1935 GCA_964422755.1 uncultured Bacteriovoracaceae bacterium
CTGGTCCTTGTATCTCCTGTGCACCACTATAATGTCACGGCGTGGATGAAGGCCTTTATCGACCGGCTGTACTGCTTTTACGATTTCACCGATGAGCGCCCCAGGGGATGGTCGAGCCGTCTGGCACTTCAGGGGCGCAAGGCGGTTATCGCTGCGGTGTGCGAACAGGCATCAAAAAGCGATCTGGGGTTTACGCTGGAGGCAATGCGTCGCCCCCTTGAAGCCCTGGGCTATGATGTCGTAGGAGAATTAGCAGTGTTGTGCACCTTTGAGAAGGGAAAAGTACGCCACGATCCGAAAGTATTGTCGCAGGCAGACGGGCTGGGATCAACGCTGGCCGAGACGCTCGTGTGAACGTCTCGCCCGCCCAGGTCTTATGAACCGGATCCTGCACAAGCCCATTAGGTAACCCCCTGTCATTGTTAAAAAAGGATCATTCCGTTAAATTTTCAAGATAACCTGCGCAATTGTCGATATGAATGAGGAAATTCATCACGAAGATGCTACGGGGGAAACATGCTATACTCAGATACGATTGAACAATCCAGTGAATACCTTCGATTGGCCTTGCATCACATGGGACTTCACCGAATCCCGGTGGACCCGGCAAACTATTCGGTGTGGTATGAATACGTATCAGGAAAGAACCAACCGCTCAAGAACGTCATCGATGATGTACTTTCCAGGTCTAATCCCGTTACCCTTGAACTCAACAAGGACCTGTATGAGAAATATATCGCCGATGACCACAAGCTCATCATAAAGAAAATTCGGGATGAACTCCGCAAAGTCCTGGATACCATCCTTTCTCATGTTGTCGATACCGGCGGTCAGCTCACCCACTTCGGCTCCATGATCAACATGTACTCTGAAAAGCTCAAACATGATCTCGATGCGGATGATGTAAGGCTCATCGCAGAGGAGATTCTCAGTGAGACCCGGGTGATCAATGATTCGGGTGCCCTGCTCAAAGAGCGGATCGTTTCCTCAACCCGGGAGATAGAAATGCTGAGAAAGGACCTGGAAGAACTCAAGAAAGAAGCAACCTCCGATACCTTAACCGGCCTGAAAAACCGACGTTATCTTGCAAAGGCATTCGATCAGGAGGCACGGCGCGCATCAGCATCAGATGCAGACCTTTCCCTTATTATTGCCGATATCGATCACTTCAAACGCATCAACGACGAATTTGGCCACCTGGTGGGGGACCGGGTGCTCAAGAAAGCTGCCAAGATGCTCACTGAGTGCGTGAAAGGCAGGGATATTGTTGTCCGCTATGGAGGAGAAGAATTCGTTATATTGCTGCCGGACACCGCTTTACATGGTGCAGCGGCCCTGGCGAATAAAATATGCACCTATTTTAAGACCATGAACTGGAAACGCAAAGACACCGGCCAATCCATGGGCCAGATTCACATATCCATCGGGGTATCGCAGTACAGGCAGGGAGAGACGTTTGAAGGCCTTTTGCAGCGGGCCGACAAGGCCCTGTATTATTCCAAAAACAACGGCCGGTGCCGGGTAACGAGCGAATCCGACATCGACTAAAATGTATAACTGCGGGCCGGCAATGGAGGTGGCTTGCCCTACCCCTACTCATATCCGATAACATCTGTATAAAATACCCTCGACACTAAGACGCGTTGATCATGGGGAATGCATTCCAGATACTATCTGGGCATAAATCCGCTGTATTCACTCGGTTGTTCTTCAATAAAATAAGCGATCAACACCTCGGATTTCAAACCGGAGACAGCTGATAAATTACCCCGCAAAGTATCGAAAGCAAAGTCGGGGTGAAAGGTTTCAAATCGACATAAGGGTAATAAAAAAGGCCTCCAATCGTAGTGATTGGAGGCCTGTATAGTTGTCCTGGCGATGTCCTATTCTCCCACATAGTCGCCCATGCAGTACCTTCGGCGCTAAAGGGCTTAA
>CAYRCP010000533.1:0-1932 GCA_964422755.1 uncultured Bacteriovoracaceae bacterium
GTCATCAGTTGTTAAGACAGGCCTTTAGACAAGCTTCAATAAAAAAGTGTCTCTGTCAGTAGTTAAACGTTTTGTCTTCCAATCCTCTTCGTGCTCTTCGTGTCCTTCGTGGTAAGAACAATGGGCTAACACTTAAAACCTTATACCCTACTTCATCATCCTGCCCCGTTCTGCCGGAAGATCGGAGAATCAAATTGAATTTATCAGCAAAATCAACTATAAAGCTCTCAGTTTTGCGCGAGGAAACGTTGCACATAGAGGACACGCGGCAATTTCGGCAATCACCTGGTGCAGGAAATAATAAGATTTACATATATCCAGTGCCTTTGCATCACGCTGATTGCGGGCAATTTTTTTTGTTGTCGGGTTTCCGTTTATCCCCGGCATATAATTGAATGATGGAGGTCAAATAAAATGGAAAACAATGAACCCATCGATGCGATTTTTCATCCAAAAACACTGGCCGTTGTGGGGGCACCCCAGGAAAGGCCGTTGGGATGGCCGGGCATCTTCGGATGCATTCGGGACTACGGATACCCCGGGCGATTGTATCCCATAAACCCTCGCGTCACTCACGTCGAAGGGTTAAAGGCGTATCCCGATCTTGTTTCCGTACCCGAACCCATAGATCTCGTCATTTTATCCGTACCCGCCGTGGCTGTGCCCGCAGCACTCATGGACTGCGTTGCATCGGGCAACAGAAATGTTCACATCTTTACCGCGGGATTCAACGAAACAGGCGAGGAAAAGGGACTTAAGCTGCACAGACAAATCCTTGAAATAGCCCGCAGTGGTGGACTTCGGGTCATCGGTCCCAATTGCATGGGCGTATACGTTCCTAAAGAGCAGCTCACAACCTGGGTAAACCCCTCTAAAGAGGCAGGTCCGGTGGCCTTTGTCAGTCAGAGCGGCGGCCACGCCCAGGATTTTACCGGGTTTGCCTCCCAGATGGGTATCCATTTCAGCAAGGTTATCAGCTATGGCAATGCGCTGACACTCGACAGCACAGACTTCCTGGAATATCTCGCCGAAGACGCTGACACAAAGATCATCACCATGTACCTCGAGGGCGTAAAAGACGGCAGAAGACTACTTGAGATCGTCACCAGGGTAAATAAAACCAAGCCGGTAATCATATTGAAAGCAGGCCTGACCGAGGCAGGAACCAGGGCTGTTGCCACCCACACCGGTTCCATGGCCGGAGGAGGGCATATCTGGGATGCCTTTTTCAAGATGAGCGGAGCAATTCGCGCATACTCGCTGGAGGACATGGCCCGGATTACCCTGGCATTTCGCCATCTGGACACAACGGATGGAACCCGCATAGCCGTTATCGGCCACGGCGGCGGCATCGCAGTGTCTGCTGCCGATGCCTGCAGCAATGCAGGGCTCACCATGCCGCCCTTCAGCGACAAGATGCAGCAGGATCTCCGGGCATTTATTCCCTCGAGCGGCAACATGATCAGAAACCCCGTCGATGCGATCCCAGTCTTTATTGATACCGCAAACCTCAGTCACATGCTCGATCTCGCTTCTGCAGAGGCAGACATCGATATGCTGATGGTTTCGCTCTCCCTGGACTGGATCTTCGACGTTGACAACGGGGGACATATCACGAGAATCGCCGAGTATCTCGCCGGACCGGCACGTGATTATGTGCATGGAAAACCCCTGGTGGTCACCTGGAGAAGCTACCGCAATGACCCGCGAATACCCGCATTGGGCCTCGGAATCGAAAAACTGCTCTTAGACAGCGGCATTCCCGTTTACCGGGGATTTGTACCGGCAACAGGCGTACTTGCACGATGGGCACGATACCACCAGTTCATCCGCGAAAGGACTTGAGTCCACGCTCTTATGTAGCCGACACAGGATCATTCCCGCGGCTGGCCACTCGAACAGCACCACATCTCCATAATCGTGTCCCCCAAG
>CAYRCP010000534.1:0-1931 GCA_964422755.1 uncultured Bacteriovoracaceae bacterium
GGTTCAAAAAGCCTCTCCTTTACCTTTGTCGGTATCCCCTCCCCGGTATCCGCGATCTCCAGGGTAGCGATGTGAACATCTACGTCGTAGTGTGTGGTAATCGCAATCCTGTTCAGGGAATTGTCTGCCTCTAAAACGGCAATCGTCGCGTTTTCTAAAAGATTGCCCACAGCCCTGCTGATCTGCGAACTGTCGATCTCCATTATGGGAAGCGTATCGTCCAGCTCCACAATATAATCGATCTTGGTATGCGCCTGCCGGTACAACGTCACCGCATCGGACACCACCTGGTTGAGATCATCGGGCACGGGCATGGATGACGGCATCTTTGCAAATGCCGAGAATTCGTTGACGAGCCTTTTCATCTCATCAACCTCATTGATGATAACCCGCGTGCACTCGTCAAAGATCTGGCCGTTGTCCCCGAGCTGGTCGAGATACCGGCGCCTAAGCCTCTGTGCCGAAAGCTGTATGGGGGTCAGCGGATTCTTCACTTCATGAGCGATACGTCTGGCAACCTCCCGCCATGCAGCCATCCGCTGCATCTTCTGCAGCTGGGTGAGGTCGTCGAACACCACCACCATGCCCATATGTTCGTTATTGTCGTCGTAGAGAAGCGATGCATGGCCCATGAGCGTGAGCCGCTCCTCTTCTACGGTCACGGTGATCTGCTTCTGGGTCGTGATCCCCTTTGATTTCTTGAGCGTTTCTATCAGATCATTCACCATGGGGCCCTGAGTATCTTTGAGGATATCCAGAAGCTCCCTGCCGAGAACCGATTCTTCCTTTATGGCAAACATGCTCCGGGCTGCAGGATTGATCAGGGTGATACAGTCATCCCTGTTTATGGTGATAACCCCGGTTGAGATGTTGTTCAACACCGTCTCGATGTACCGGTTCCTGTATGCCAGCTCGTTGTAGGCATTCTCGAGATGCCGCCTCGACTCCGTCAGATCATATACCATGGCATTGAAGTCCTGAACGAGCAGCCCCAGTTCATCATTGGACTGGACATCGATGTAAAACCCCAAGTCCCCCCTGGAGATCCTCTGTGTTCCCTCAACCAGTTCCTCGATAGGATTGATAAGCCCCTTGGCGATATTCAGGCCGAACCATATTGCCGAGAATATCACAAGCAGCGTCACCGAAGTCAGGATGATGATGTAGTTTGTCTTGATGGGGCCCTTGAGCCTGAGGCTCTGGATATAGTCGGTAAATGATGACCGGATAATCCCCATCCTGCCGGACAGGCTTTCAGGGATATAGTAGTCGGCCACGAGCACACCGACGACATCCTTGGGGTTAAACGACGATTTGATGGGAACGATCCCCTCTATGATATCTGCATCGCCGGTGCGGACCACGATGGACATGGTCTTGCCTTCCATGGCAGACTGTACCAGACCGGATTCCGGGCTCGGCATGCTCATGATCCCGATTTCCGGTGAGATAATCTTGACGAGTTCTTCTCCCTGCGCAGAAAAGATCTCTACGGCCGAGAGTCTGAACAGGGCCATCTTTTCCTGGAGCAGGGACTGGAGAATTTGGAGATTTTCCTCTTTCAGCAATCTCCTCTCGGTAATCTCGTTCGAAATTGAGCTCGCATAGTGTATGGCATCTGCCGAGGCCTCTTTATAGTAGATATTCGCGACATTCATGGATTCTTCAATCGCGGTTTCCACCTCGGAAGAGAGCCAGCCTTCCATGCTCCGGTTCAGAAACAGTATGCTGGTGAAAAACAGGACAATGGTCGGTATGATGGTCAGGGTTACAAAAGCGGCCACGAGCTTTGTCCGAAGCTTTGTGCCAAGCACCCCCCTCTTTCTCTCCAGGATGAGTTTTGCAACATTGCGGGTTACCAGAAAAATAACGAGTATCAGCAGGACCACATTCAGGCTGATCAGGGTAAAGATCACCATATTGCTCGGTGG
>CAYRCP010000535.1:0-1928 GCA_964422755.1 uncultured Bacteriovoracaceae bacterium
CTTTAATCGTGGGTTATCGGCAACCTTTTTCCGTATTTTCATACAAAAACTCTCCACCACTGTCAACCGGAAATCATTTTTACATTTAACTTCGCGCTCTTTACTACCGAAATAATATGTGACAAAAAGGAAGGCGCCTTATGGATCGCACCGCTGCCCCTTTAAGATTCCGGGATGCAAAAAAAGGAGAACACTATGAAACTATCAAAGATCGCCGGGTTTGTTTTCATTGCACTGCTGCTGCCTGCCATATCCTCTGCCATTGGATTTGAGGTTGCCGTAAGCGGTTGGTACCCTTTACCACAAGGTGAGCTCTCGTACAAACCCATTGACGCCGGCGATGTGATCGATCTTGAAGATGATCTCGGCTATGAAGAAACCTGGCATCTTTCAGGCAGGGCAAAGCTGGAAATTCCCATTATTCCAAATATCTATCTCATGGCAACCCCGCTGGAATTCGATGATATCGGAACCAAGAATGTATCATTCAACTTCGGGGATACGACATTCTCTGCGGACGTTGATATCGAATCCACCCTCACATTGAATATGTACGATATCGGATTATACTATGACATCCCTTTTCTCGAACTTGCCAGTTCCGGGGTGTTCAGCGTGGAGCTGGGCCTGAATGCACGGATCTTTGATGCATCAGTCACCGTCGAACAAGGAAGCCTTGAAGAGACCGAAGACTATGTAACAGGATGCCCCCTCGTATATATGGGCGTGCGGATAAGCCCCACCCACACCCTGGCATTCGAGGCAGAGGCACGGGGAATTACCTATTCCGACATCACGGTTTTAAGCGCAATCGGCAGGGTCAAAATCAGTCCGTTCGGCCCGTTGTTCGTTGCCGGAGGGTACCGGTATGAACTGTTGGATATCGATATACAAGATGTTGTCGTGGATGCTCAGTTCAGCGGTCCCTTTGCAGAGGCCGGTATTCAATTCTGATCACCTCTCTTATGAGAGGTTCGGCGAACACCACGTACGGCTCGAATAAGACCGTTCCGCCTTGCTGCTATGGTGTGAGATCCGCCGGAATTTCAGGATAACGCTTGCAGGATTGTATTCCCGACTCAATGCGTTTGCTCAATATCCGTGCCGCTGCACCCATCTTCCCCCATGGGTGCTTCCGCTCTATCTCTGATAAATCTCAGCTGCTGATCATAAAGGGTTTCATGCATGTTTTTTTTGACGAACTCAGGCAGCGGGATCGTGCTTTGAACATCCAGGGCATAGTAGTAGATGGTCTTTGTCCCGCCATCACACGCTTCCAGGTACTCAAATCCTTCCATGCTCCTGATCAGTCCGCTCGTTTGCAGGACATCGATACCTTTTTTGCTGTATGATTCAACCTCGGCAGGTTTCAGTATCCGCCATTTCCTCCACATATGGGCGCGGTCAAAGCTCATGGTGATCGTATACTGCGCGGTAAATAATGGAATATTAAACCGGCCTTCTACAAGAATATCTCCGGTGCGCCGCTCCACCTGTGCTGCGTCCTTGTTCCTGATCTTCTGATACTCCAGGTATGGCAAGACATCACCCAGGGTTTCCATATCCTGCAGTATCTCCCAGACGGTTTGTGGCCCGGCATCTATCAGTATGGCCCCGACACGGTACTCCTTGTCATTTTTGGCTGTATAATCAAAGAGCTGAACACCCTCTTGCTGAAGAAGCGCCATATCTTTGAATTCATTGAGTCTTTCGTATTCTCCTCCACCCCCGAAACAATTAAAGGCCAGCGAGACAGAGAGCAGCACGAAAATATTCTTCATCGAATCATTCTATACACGTTTTGACTCACGAGATGAAACATTAATCTGAGAGGAAAAGGGTATAAGGTTTAAGGTGCAAGGTTTAAGGGCTAAGAATTTACTGTGAAAACAGGTATGAAATTATCGTTCGCTCTGAATGGCAACTTG
>CAYRCP010000536.1:0-1924 GCA_964422755.1 uncultured Bacteriovoracaceae bacterium
TTGCCCTGGCACTGCGGTTTTTCTTTGTCACTACCTATTTGATGAGCCTGTCCTCAGGTTGGGTTCTCTGTGACCAGGATTTTTCGATGAAAGCCCGATGGTTTCGCAAAAAGTGGCCTGTCATTGCGGGCATCTCAAAGCCTATCGAAGATCCCGCTGGTTTTTTTGCAGGGGCTTTCCCCTCTGTTATCCATAGAAGGAACTTTGCGGTTCATTATGTCCATAAGAGACATTATATTATTACATGTACTGTCATTGCGAACGCAGTGACAGCTTGTAGTTCATTAGGAGACTTTCAGTGAGGTCATCGCGTATAGTGGTATAAAACCGCATGGCAGGGATATGATCCGAGCAGCAAGATAAAAAAAGAAGGGATTGATCATCCATGTTTTGACAAACCAGGAGCCTTCGGATAGGTAAAGTCTCTCGTGTGACTGTCGGTGATGTGCACAGCCGTTTTTGAATAACTGCAGGGTAGAATAGGGGTTCTCATGCTGGAAAACATAAGAGATCGTCTTGGCAGACGCTGGAATGGACAGGGTGGCTACCACGAAGTGATCACTGTTGCCATTCCCCTTGTCCTGAGTACCGGGGCATGGTCTGTCCAGCACTTTGTGGACAGGATGTTCCTTACCTGGTACTCGAGCGAGGCTATTGCGGCTGCCATGCCTGCAGGTATCCTGAATTTTGCTTTTTTAAGCTTTTTCATAGGGATCGCAAGTTATGTGAATACCTTTGTCGCCCAGTATTACGGTGCCCGAAGATACAACAGGATCGGCCCGGCATTGTGGCAGGGAATGTATATATCGCTGTTGGGCGGGGTTTTTATCCTCTGCCTTATCCCCTTTGCCCATGTGATATTCAGCATCGTCGGCCATGAAATGGCTGTGCAGGAAAACGAGGTGGTGTATTTCCAGTACCTCTGCCTTGGCGGAGCGCCGGTCATAGCTTCATCAGCCCTGGGCGGGTTTTTCTCCGGAAGGGGCAGGACCTGGCCGGTTATGTGGGTAAACACGTTTGCAACCGCAGTAAACCTGTTTCTGGATTATTTACTGATTTTCGGCAAGTGGGGATTTCCCGAGATGGGTATTAAAGGAGCGGCAATTGCAACCGTGATCTCCGGCTTCTTTTCCCTGGTTGTTTATCTGATGCTCATGGCGAGGGCTGATTACAACAAAACATATCACACACTGAAAGGCTGGCGGCCGGAAAAGGAGCTCCTTGTCCGTCTGCTTCGTTTCGGGGTGCCCTCGGGTGTACAGTTTTTTCTCGATATGGCCGGGTTTACCGCATTTGTCCTGATCCTTGGACGCCTCGGGACCGTAAGCCTTGCAGCTACGAATATTGCGTTCAATATCAATACCCTTGCCTTTATGCCCATGATCGGGTTCGGCATCGCAATTTCCGTGCTTGTGGGACAATACCTGGGTAAAGACAGGCCGGACCTGGCACAAAGGAGCGTATACTCCGGGTTTGCCATGACCTTCATCTATATGGCATCGGTTGCAGCGTTATACGTGATCACTCCCCAGCTCTTTGTGGCGCCGTTTACCGCGCAGGCCGACTCGGCAGAGTTTGCAGAGATTAACCGGCTGACCATTATTCTGTTGCGGTTTGTTGCCGTGTACTCGGTATTTGATACCTTGAATATCATCTTTGCTTCAGCCATCAAGGGCGCAGGAGATACACGCTTCATTATGTATGCGATTGTCGTGATATCCGCAGGAGTGCTCGTGGTGCCCACATATGTAGCGATCTCTGTACTCGACTATGGCCTGATGGCAGGCTGGACCATTGTCTCCGCCTATGTAATCACCCTTGGTCTTGTGTTCTACGTGCGTTTTCTCGGCGGGAAATGGAAAACCATGCGGGTGATTGAAGAGCCGGTGCCGGTAATCTGTGCCGAACTCCCGGAATGCCCGGC
>CAYRCP010000537.1:0-1922 GCA_964422755.1 uncultured Bacteriovoracaceae bacterium
GAAGTGCTCCTGGCTACTGCCCGGATCATTACCAATGCCGTCAAAGAGATCAAGCAGGATAATACCTTTGTGGGTCATGTTGGAGGTGATGATTTTCTCTTCATTTGTCCGATCTCACGCATACGCCCTCTGTGCGAAGAGATTATTTCCCGGTTCGATATGGTGATTCGCAATTTTTACAATGACGACGACCTGGAACTGGGCGGCATCATATCCACGGCAAGAAACGGCGAGACAAGAAAGTTCCCCGTTATGAGCATATCCATTGCCGTGATCATGAACGAGGAAAAACGATACAAACACTATGGACAGGCATCCCAGGAGGCTACCGAGATAAAGCGCTATGTAAAAGGTATTGAAGGAAGCAATTACATGATAGACAGAAGGGGAAAGAACCGGTGATACCACGATATTCAAAAAAAGAACTTACGCAGATATGGTCTGATGAAAACAGGTACCAGAAATGGCTCGAGGTAGAGGTTGCTGCCTGTGAAGCATGGGCACGGCTCGGAAAGATCCCGGGGCCGAGCATCGACAACATTTCAAAAAATTCCAGATTCACGGTGGAGCGCATCGAAGAGATCGAGGCCGAGACCCGGCACGATGTCATCGCCTTTGTTTCCTGCGTCGGCGAGTATGTGGGGGATGACGCCAGGTATATTCACATGGGGCTCACCTCATCCGATGTTCTCGATACAGCCTATGCCCTGTTACTCAAAGAAAGCAGCCTTATCATCCTCGATGATATCAAAAACCTTATGGCTGCGTTGAAGACCAGGGCAATCGAATATAAACATACCCCTGCCATGGGAAGATCTCACGGCATCCACGCCGAACCCATCACCTTCGGGCTGAAATTCGCCCTGTGGTTTGCCGAGATGGAGCGCAACCTGAAGCGGATGGAAGATGCCATGGAGGTCATCTCCTATGGAAAAATATCGGGGGCAGTGGGGACATTTGCAAACGTTCCCCCTGAAGTGGAGGACTATGTATGCACAAAACTGGGGCTGAAGCCTGCTCCCATTAGCACACAGATTCTTCAGCGGGACCGGCACGCACAATTTTTCACCACGCTTGCCATTATCGGCGCAACCATTGAAAAGATCGCCACCGAGATCAGGCATTTGCAGCGCACCGAGGTGCTCGAGGCCATGGAGCCGTTCGGCAAGGGACAGAAAGGTTCTTCGGCTATGCCCCATAAGAAGAACCCCATTCTCTCCGAAAACATCACCGGCATGGCGCGCCTCCTGAGAGGGTATTGCCTCTCGGCACTGGAGAACGTGGCGCTCTGGCATGAACGGGATATCTCTCATTCGAGTGTCGAGCGGGTGATCGGCCCTGATGCGACAACCATCCTCGATTTTTCACTCAAGAGGCTTAAGGGACTCATTCAAGGCCTTGTGGTGTATCCCGAAAATATGCAGAAAAATATCGATATCACAAAGGGATTGTGGCATTCCCAGAGCGTGCTCCTGGCACTCGTGGAAAAGGGGATTGCCAGGGACGAGGCCTACCGGTGGGTACAGAGAAATGCGCTTCAGGTATGGGAACATAAAGGTGATTTTAAGGACCTTTTGAAAAAAGACCAGGATGTCATGAATGTTCTTCAGGAAGAGGAGATTGAGAAGCTCTTTGACATTTCTCATCACCTTGCATATGTTGACACAATCTTTGAGAGGGTTTTCCATGAATAAAATTGATGAATTGAGAGAGCTCATTAAGAGCGATGCAGTACGGTACGGCAAATTCATCCTTGCCTCGGGCAAGGAGTCTGATCTGTATGTGGATCTGAGAAAGGTCACGTTAAATCCCAAAGGGGCCCTGCTCATAGGATCCATCATCTTTGACATGATAAAGGAACGGCCCGTAGATGCAATCGGCGGTATGTCTATCGGCGCAGACCCCATTGCCGTTGCGTCAAG
>CAYRCP010000538.1:0-1921 GCA_964422755.1 uncultured Bacteriovoracaceae bacterium
CCCCTTCCGGCAACTCAATAGATTTCTCTGCGGGCCTGCCTCCTCTCAGAACTGGGAAAAATGATTTGGCCTTTATCTTCATAAAGCAGGTCCTCCTGTTTTCTTTCCGGCTTACTGCCGGTAAGGTTGATAGATTTAATTGTAGTTTTCCTTAACACTGTGACACATACCGGTAAACTGGACTATGTCTTATTTTCCTGTCAGCTAATCACCTACAACAGAGACAACCGTCATCTACAATCTTGGCAATTCCAATCCGTTGGATCGACAACCACAAAATTCTTAGAAAAAACTTGCATGCAGACCAGTTTTTTCTGGAAAAATCATTCACCTCGCCATATATATAGTGTACAGAGATGACAAGACACAACAATTGTAGGCGAAGGAAGATATGCATGTTCTTTTTTGCCCTGCAGGAGGATACATAACATGCCAAAAGTACTGATCGCTGATGATCATCCTATAGTCAGAACAGGGTTAAAGCAAATCATCGCAGATGAGCCTGATATCAACATTGTCGGAGAAGTGAGCAATGGAGCAGAAGTGCTTGAATTTCTCATGAAGACCCCCTGTGATCTCGTACTGCTCGATCTTTCCATGCCGAAACGGAGCGGTCTTGATGTCATAAGCGAAATAAAACAGATAGATTCGAATATCGCGATTCTCGTATTAAGCATCTATCCTGAAGAGCAGTATGCTGTTCGAGCCTTGAGAGCCGGGGCGGCAGGATACCTTACCAAGGCAAGTGCTCCCAATGAACTCATAAAGGCTATGCGCAAAGTGCTGAGCGGGGGAAAGTATATCAGTATATCCCTGGCCGAGATCCTTGCTTCCGAAATAGACCAGCACACGCCGCAGCAGCCACATGAACGTTTGTCCGACCGGGAGCATCAGGTAATGCTTATGCTTGCCGCAGGAAAAACCGTGACAGAGGTTGCCGAGGAATTGAATCTGAGTGTAAAGACCATCAGCACGTATCGTGCACGCATACTTGAGAAGATGAACATGAGAAACAATGCCCAGCTAACCTTCTATGCGGTGGAAAAACACCTTATCGGGTAGAGAAAACACAAATCTTATTTGCCCTGACCAATTTCAGAAATAATGCAGCACTCATCGTTCGTAAAAATGATGTGTCAGGTGTGGGGGAGCACTGTTATACAAGCTCCTCCATTGCCTTTTCCAGCTGTTTAAGATTTTTGCATTCGAAGACCTGCCTGCAGTAAGGTTCGTATACGTCCATGATATTGTCTTTCGAATACCACTCATCCTTGGGCTGAGGATTGAGCCAGTATACCTTTTTTACGTATTCGGCAATCTTTTCAAATGATTTTCCATAGGTGGGAAAATGATTGTTCCGAGCGTCTCCCAGCACAATAACCGTAGAGCGCCTTGATATCCATGGCAGATATTTATTGACAAAGACATCAAAAACCCGGCCGTAGTCTGAAAAGACCCCGCTGGAATACTTTGCATGGTCCAGTGCATTGGTAATGGCCTGTTCCACGTCATTGCCCTGAAAATACGTTGTCGCTTCGTCAATGAGGTCGACAAAAAGAAAGGAGCGCACAAAGTTGAAGCGGTTCTGTATCGTGTATACCAGCTGCAGCATGAACTGACTGAAATTGGCCACAGACTCTGAAACGTCGCAGATAAGGATTATCTCGGGGCGTGATATAATCCGCTTTTTATACCGCAATCTCATGGGGATCCCTCCCCCGGTGGTAAAGGCATATTGGATCGTTCTGCGCAGATCGATATTGCCCCGCTTTGCACGTTTATGGCGTAGAGAATACCTGCTGGATATCTTCCTGGCCAGTTTGGCTATAAATCTCTGCATCTGTTCAACTTCAATCTCATGGAGTTTATCGATTTCCAGATGGTACAAGTCCATCTCACGAGGATCGGCTCTGTCTAAGTG
>CAYRCP010000539.1:0-1920 GCA_964422755.1 uncultured Bacteriovoracaceae bacterium
ATCATCTGATAAAACCCGTGTTTCTTGAGCTTTCCATTCGTGTCGATAAGGTAATTCCGCCCGTTCATGAGTAGCCTGTACTTTTTCATCGTTTGTTGTCGAACAACCACCTTTCCTTATAAGATGTTATGCACCGGGATATCAGCCGAGCACTAGTTATAAACATAGAGGATGATTTTATACGTGCACTTTGTAAGACAATCAATTAAAAACCCAATAAACTTAAGGAAAATAATTTATCACTGCTTTTATTTTGCCCTCTGTATGGTTAAAACTACGGCAGTCAGACGGCGGGGGCAGCGCTTATGAATCGAACGTGCGGCGGCAGGTCATCATGAACATTAAAACCCTCACACGATAAAATTGGGCATCTCAGGCTGAATACCTGTTTTTGTTGTGCCGGAAAAAATCCAACCTCCCGGCATGAGCATTTATTTCCGGGATTGGGGCTTGCTGCGGGGTTCTTCCTTGAGACACAGCATGCACCTGTTGTCACTGCACATCTGGCAGGCATAGCAGTCCTTGCACGGATGCTTCTTTATGCCTCCTTTTTCCTCAGGGACATACATTAATCCTTCAATACCCTTCATCCGTACAAACGCCATGGAGATCCTCTCAAAAAGGTTGAGTAACCCATAGAGGAAAATCATTGCAAAGGCAACAGCCGAAAAATTCGTGAGCAGCGCTCCACATACAAAGGCTGATCTTTTCTCCTCATCCTTTTTTTGTTTACGAAGAAACCCTTGACGTATATGCTTAATATGTCATTCGTATTTTTTTGAAATTTTTTATGCGTGATTGCGCCCGTCAGGTCATGTACATGGGTATGACCAGGGTCGCAGGACACGATTGGTATTACTGCAGGATTTTTATACTAAAAAAGTCACACAGAGACAACACTCCCTGTATGCAGAAGGGATGGTTTCAGCTTTGGAAGGAGCACACAATGACGCAGGACATTTTCAGGAGACTTCAGCAACGACTGGACACCTATTCCCTCGGTTTCCCGGCTACAAAAAGCGGCGTGGAGATCGAGATCCTCAAACGGCTGTTCAATAACGAAGAGGCAGCGGTCTTTCTTGAACTGTCACCACTTCTGGAGACGCCCGAAAGCATCGCACAGCGTTTGAACAGGTCTGCACCTGATGTAGCGGCTCAGCTGGAAGATATGGCTGCCAGAGGGCTGCTCTTTCGACTGCGAAAAGGTGATACGGCCCGATACGGCACCATTCCGTTCATGCACGGTCTGCTGGAATTCAAGATCAAGAAAATTGACAAGGACCTGGTCGAGCTGTTTGAACGCTACTATGACGAAGGCTTCAAACAGGCCATAATCGACAGTTCGCGGGGATTTCTCCGCACTATCCCGGTGAACGAGTCGATCGATGTCAAACAGCATGTCGCTGCATATGATGACGTGTGCGAAATCCTCGCAAAGGTAAAGACCATCGTGGTTGCCGAGTGTATCTGCAGAAAGGAGAGAGGGCTCATTGGTCAGGCCTGTGAAAAACCCATTGAGACCTGTTTCATGTTCGGCAGCATGGCGAGGTACTATCTTGACAATAATATGGGGCGCCAGGTTGACTATGAGGAGGCCATCCAAATCGTAAAAGAGGCACAGGATGCAGGACTGGTGACACAACCGGCAACATCACAGAATCCGTCAGGGATGTGCAACTGTTGCGGAGACTGCTGTGGAATCCTTCGCGCCGTCAATAAACTGCCCAAACCGGCTGAGCATATCTTCTCCAACCATTATGCCGCACTTGATGGCGATGCATGCTCCGGGTGCGAAACCTGCATAGAGCGCTGCCAGATGGGTGCGGTGAACATGAACGATGAGAATAGAGCCCGGATCGATTTGGATCGCTGTATCGGATGCGGGCTGTGCGTTACCACCTGCCCTACCGGGGCGATCAC
>CAYRCP010000540.1:0-1915 GCA_964422755.1 uncultured Bacteriovoracaceae bacterium
ATTCTTCCTGAAGAAAGAATAGTTCATTTCTCAGCCTCCTCCTTTTAATGATTTCCTTCTCATTGGCTCTATTTCAAAAACTGCTCGATAAGGATACGGTAGTGCCCCCCTAAAAGCAAGGCGATTATTTGGGGTCGGACCAAGTTAACCCATTGATATATCGTTGATTATGTTCCAAAAGTAGGTGTTTCCAGGGCTTAGAACATGCTTTTTGGGGTCAAAATGGGCACTGTAAGAAACATAGGGCAAAGCGGCAAAGCGGGGGGTCCCCTGATTTTTTGTTGCATAATCCTGAAAAAAAAGTAGAGACTGTTTCAATACTATTTATTGAGGATTACCATGAACACCAACCTTATTATTCGCCACATGAACATTGACGATCTGCCCGGGGTCTTTCACCTCGGTGAAAAGCTCTTCACCCTGCGTGAATACCCCACACTCTATCGGACCTGGGACGAATATGAGGTGCTTACTTTCTACAGCACGGATCCCGAGCTCTGTCTCGTTGCCACCACTGACGAGAATATCGCGGGTTTTTGTCTCGGTACGATCATAGACAAGAGGAACTCTCCGAGAAAATATGGCTATCTTGTGTGGTTTGGTATTGATGATTCGTTTCAGAGGACCGGTCTTGGGACACAGCTTTTCCAACATTTCAGAACTATACTCGAAGAACAGGGGGTCACCATGATGCTGGTGGACTCCTCTGCGGACAATGAAAAGGCCCTGTCATTTTTCAAGGAACAGGGTTTCAGCTCCCCGAGAGACCATGTGTATCTCTCACTCCACATGAACGAAAAATAGCTATTATGAACCGTGAAGCGATAAACACAGACCGTCTGAAAAGAACCTTTGCCGATCTGGTAAATATCTACAGCCCTTCCGGAAAAGAATCATCGATTATCGGTTATCTTGCCGATCTTCTGACAGACGCCGGCATATCGTTTGATTATCAGGAAGTCGAAAAAGGCAGAAGCAATCTTATCATACCCGCCGGAACCGATGGCAGCAAGGTCCTTTTCATTGGACATATCGATACGGTTCCTGCCTTTGACTATGTCAATTACCGCTTTGAGATGGAGGATGACGAGGCCTCCGGTCTGGGTACCGCTGATATGAAGGGGGGATGTGCAGCCATGATCGAGGCTTTTCTCTCCTATGCCCATGATCACCATGGAGACCTGCCGGCCGCGCTTGCCCTGGTTGTAGGGGAAGAGGAGACCGGCGACGGAGCGCAGAACCTGGTGGAGCAAATGCACTATCCATGGGCCATTGTTGCCGAACCCACCGGGCTGCGACCCTGTTTCCGACATTTCGGATACCTGGAACTTGTCCTGACCACATACGGAAAGCGCATGCATGCATCTCTTGCTACAAAAGAGCACAATGCCATCCGCTCGATGCTGAAACTGCTCATGGATCTGGGTGAATACCTTGAGACGTCCGGTGATGACATCATCTATAATATACGAGACATGCAGAGTTCACAGGCAGGTTTTGTCGTGCCGGACCGGTGTGATGCAAGTGTGGATATCCATATGCCGCCGCATTTTACCATCGGCGCCTTAACCTTTGAGATCGAAGAATTGGTAGGAAAGCACATAAAGGAACCTGCCACCCTGCACGATACCCTGGCCTTTTCAACAATCCATGCAGGATACGACATACCCGAAAGCGGCATGGTCCCTGACATCATTCGGGAGACCTTCGGCGAAAGGGGCCTGGCATGGAAACCTGATGCCTTCAGGAGCGATTCCGACGCCGCCATACTGTGGGGAGCAGGCATAAAACCGGTTATCCTGGGCCCGGGAAACCTGACAAAGGCACACACCCCCGAAGAATCCATTCCCTTCAGCGAGGTGGAAACAGCCGCTGGAATCTACTATGACATCCTGCAGAAACTCGGGAAGTAAAG
>CAYRCP010000541.1:0-1912 GCA_964422755.1 uncultured Bacteriovoracaceae bacterium
AGAATTCTCCTGTCATCCATCTACGGATCTGCAATCACAGGCGTTCGATTTGATGAATCATTAAGGGTTCTTCATGAGTTTTCAAGTATTTCCGGCATTTACGAGGACGTAACCGATATAATACTTAATCTCAAAAAGGTTGTTTTGAAGATGCACACCGACAAGCCGCAGATAGTGACCCTCGAGAAAAAGGGTCCGTGTGAAGTGGTTGCCGGCGATATTGAAACCGGCGCAAATATCGATGTGATCAACCCTGACCAGCATATAGCAACGATTGAGAGTGATATGACCCTCAAGATGGAGATGAGAGTTGACTGGGGCAGAGGATATGTGCCTGCAGAGGTAAATAAGGAACAGTTTGATGCCCAGGGGTGGATTGCCATTGATGCTATTTTCTCTCCGGTTCGCAGGGTGTCTTTCAATGTGACCCCGACTATCCTGGGACGCAGGACAGACTATGACAGGCTCTCCCTTGAGGTATGGACCAACGGCGTGGTAACTCCTGATGACGCCTTGGCCTATGCAGCAAAGATCAACAAGGAATACATGGATACCTTCATCAACTTCCAGGAGGAGGATCTTGAGCAGGTGGTTGAGGAAGAGGAAAAGGAAAAAGAACTCAACAACAATCTGTTCAGGACTGTTGAGGAGCTTGAGCTGTCCGTCAGGTCGGCCAATTGCCTCAAGAATGCCAATATGACCTATATCTATGAGCTGGTTCAGAAATCCGAAGCAGAACTGCTCAAGACCAAGAATTTTGGCAGGAAGTCGCTGGAAGAGATCAAGGAAAAACTCGCAAAAATGGGGCTTCACATAGGCATGAATATTACCGACCTGCCATCTCCTGATGAGATCGAAGAGCGAAGACGGAAGATGGAAGAAGAAGAAAGCAAGTAGAATTGGGGTGGAAAGATGTATCATCAGATAGCAGGAAGAAAACTCGGACGAACAACGGATCATAGAGAGGCGATGCTGAAAAATCTGGTTACCTCCCTGATCCTCCATGAAAGATTAGAAACAACTGAGGCAAAGGCCAAGGAACTGAGAAAACTCGCAGACAGAATGATCACCTTGGGCAAAAAAGGCGATCTCGCAGCTGTCAGGCGTGCAAGCAAGAGCGTAAAAACCAAAGAAGCGCTTGGGAAACTCATGAGTGAGCTGGCCCCGAGGTTTGATGGCAGGAATGGTGGATACACCAGGATTATCCGTCATAAAAACCGCAAGGGCGATGGCGCACCAATGGTTCTCATCGAGTGGGTTGAGCCTCTGGCCAAAGCAAAAGAGACTTCAGAGAAATAGTCTTGGTCGAAAATGAAGGTGTAGCTTCCGCAGTAACGCTGTCCGGAGTTACCTTCTCCTTTGAAGACAAGACTATTATTCGCGGTATTGATTTCGATATTCCACAAGGGGCCTACTTCGGTATAGTAGGCCCTAATGGATCCGGGAAAACCACCTTAGCATATCTCATTGCAGGAATTCTGCCGCCTGAAGAGGGCAGCGTCGATACGCATGGTCTTCGGGTGGGGCTCGTCCTGTCCAATCCTGCAAACCAGATAGTCAGCCTGGTGGTTCAGGAGGATATTGCCTTCGGTCCTGAAAATATGGGGCTGAGCAGTGAGGACATCACTGCGCGGATCAGCAAATCTCTGGGAGCCATCCACGGCGAGTATCTCAGGAATGAGTTGACAACCGCTCTTTCCGGCGGAGAACTGTCTAAAGTCGCCTTTGCCGGGCAGCTGGCACTCGATGCGGATGTTTTTGTTCTCGATGAAGGCACCGTGATGCTCGACCCGATAAGCCGGGATACCCTTCTTTCCACCGTACGGCAGCTCCATGAAAAATACGGTAAAACCATTATTCACATATCCCACAGGCTCGACGATCTTGAATCTGCGGATACGGTCGTGGGATT
>CAYRCP010000542.1:0-1897 GCA_964422755.1 uncultured Bacteriovoracaceae bacterium
GCCTCAACGATGCAGGGCTGAAACTCATCCTGGATTTCGTCCCCAATCACCTGGCTCTCGACCATCCCTGGACACAGTCCAATCCCGAGTATTTCATTCAGGCGAGCAGGGGGGAGATGGACAGCAACCCGGACATGTTCTTTGCAACGAAAAAAGGGGATATCCTTGCACACGGGAGGGATCCGTACTTCCCCTCCTGGAAAGACACGGTGCAGCTAAACTATTTTTCAAAGCATGCAAGATCCGCACTGATCGAAGAGCTGCTTCGGATAGCACAGTTTGCCCACGGGGTGCGCTGCGATATGGCCATGCTCGTCTTAAACAGCGTATTCGAAAAGACCTGGGGGCCTTTTGTCAAGGACACCCCGCAGCCTGCCCAGGAATTCTGGGTTGAAACCATCGACAAGGTAAAACAGCTCTATCCCTCCTTCATCTTCATTGCCGAGGCATACTGGGATCTGGAATGGCAGCTCCAGCAGATGGGCTTTGATTACACCTACGACAAAAAGCTCTACGACCTGCTCACTGGCTCCCCGGCCATGGAGATACACAATCACCTGTGGGCAGAATCATCCTATCAGAGCAAATCTGTGCGGTTCATCGAAAATCACGATGAACCCAGGGCAGCTACGGCATTCGGCAAGGAGAAATCAACGGCAGCAGCGGTCATTGCGGCAACGCTGCCGGGGCTGCATTTATTCCACGACGGGCAGATGGAGGGAACAACCCTTAAGCAGCCGGTCCAGCTCCAGCGTCAGTGGAGAGAAACCCCCGACCGCAGACTGTACCGGTTCTATGACCGCTTGCTCCACTATACCAAAGGCGACCTGACCCACCGGGGCACCTGGAAGCTTATCGATCCTGCTCCTGCCTGGGAGGACAACCAGACCTACAGAAATCTTCTGTCCTGGATATGGTATGAGGATGAACAATTCAAACTTATCGTCGTCAACTATTCCCCTGAGCATTCCCAGGGCAGAGTCTATCTGCCGAGAAATCTGATACACAAAAAACCCATGGTGTTTCACGACGCGCTCACCGATACGCTGTATGAACGCAAACCCTCCAATCTTATCTCCTACGGGTTGTACATCGACCTCAATCCATGGCAGGCGCACCTGTTTGACCTTGAAGCCTGACGTGTCGGGCGTAAATCTGGCGAAGCCTGAAGCCAAAAGCGAAGCGGTAAGCTCGCAGGCGAAGACGGATCAACGATATCCATCCAGATTTATTGTTTAAATGTACCTGTTCAGGTTATTAGCCTGTAGGCGCCTTGAGTAGTTCCGTTTAAATATCACCTGCTCAAAGCCTGAAAAGTGATATCCCCGGCACTGAAACCGCATCTGTGCGTAGCGTTCCGGAACTCTTTTCCTGTCTCTCTTTTTCCTGCCTCCCTTGACTTTCCTCAATCGAAAATTAATTACTTAGTTATATACTTATATTGTTTTCTCTTTTTTATGGATTTGTTGTAAAAAGATGGTTTTTTAACAGGTTATGTTATTTCTTATGTGATGAAAATCTGCCCGATAAAATTTACTTACATCAGGAAAGCATGTGGGAGGAAGGCAAATTTATTTGTTTTCACCCGCAGAGACGGAGTCTTTCCGATCATCAGCATTACCCTTCAAAAACATCTACCGCTATTTATTTTCACTGGAATTTATATGGGTTAGGCCTGAACTATCAGGCACTCTGGCAATAGCAAACTCAATTTCTGCCCCAGACAAAAAGAGAATCCAGGAGGCTTAGATCCCTGCCATGATCCCTTTGCTGATTAATTTCCCTGAACCCATGTACAAGATGAGACTCGCATCGCTCAAGGACGATAATGATGCTACGCTCAAGGACCTCCAGACCTCGGGCATGCTGCACGTGGAACCTGCCGGGGAACTCTCAT
>CAYRCP010000543.1:0-1888 GCA_964422755.1 uncultured Bacteriovoracaceae bacterium
TTTATCGATTTTCTTACCAGTTATGAATGGCCTGGAAACATACGGGAACTATTCAATATCTTAGAACAGGTTCTTTGTGTTGCATGCTATGAAACTACCCTTTACCCCTATCACCTCCCTACCTATATCCGGGCCAATGTAGCGCGATCATCGGTTGACCTTGGCGTAGAGCAGAATGATTTTCCGGGTAAAGCTTTTAAGCGAAATACTGTCAATGGTGAATCCTTGCCAACCATTGAAGAGATGCGGAATATTACGGAGAAAATGTATCTGCAGAAGCTTATGCTCGCTGCAAAGGGCAATATGAAGAAAGCATGTGAAATCTCAGGCCTTTCAAGGACGCGTCTGTTTGAACTCAGGAAGAAGCATAAGATCTCCGCACACAAAGATATTTCGTAACTATTCAGGCAGGTAGATGCCCTGAAAGGAATGCCCTTGGGGTGTTTTATCTGGACTGTAGGCTATAGGCTGAAGGCTGTTAGGTCTCTGCTCATTGCCAACTCCCTACTTTTTATCCTTTATTTCTGGATTCTGTTTTCATATAAACAGCTTCAGCCTGACTGCGTGAGTAGTTACGATATTTTTTTACACAAAGGAATCGGACAGGGCTCCGGGAATAAAGAGCTGAGCCATTGTTTAGTCGTTTCATTATGGTTGCTTTATAGAACATAATGTTCGGTATATCGAACATCAAGATGATAACCGATTTTTTTGAATCTATGCAACATATTGTAATGAGTAAACATATCTATAATAAGAAAATGCATGTGATGGCATACATGCTGCTTAGTATACCGGATAGTAGTTATCAGGATATTTTAAGAACACATGCCGGTGATAAAGATATGCCGGTATATTCGCGTGATAGACACAAAAGGTTTTCTTGAGAACAACGTATGGGAGAAAAGAAATGAGGAGTTTTCAATGATTGCTTTCGGACCGGTGCCTTCAAGACGGTTGGGCCGCAGTTTGGGAGTCAATAATATCCCGCCCAAGGTGTGCTCTTATGCCTGTGTGTATTGCCAGTTAGGACGTGCCATCAAGATGCAGACGCAGCGGCAGGTTTTTTATCAGCCCGAGGAGATCTTCAGAGAGGTTGAAGACAAGGTGTCTAAGGCCCTCGCAGTGGGAGAACCAATAGACTATATCACCATTGTCCCCGATGGTGAGCCATGCCTGGACAGCAATCTGGAAAAAGAGATCGAGTTGCTGCGTGAGCTTGAGATTCCGATCGCGGTGATTACCAATGCTTCCCTTATCTGGCGTGAGGATGTTAGGCAGGCCCTGATGCAGGCGGACTGGGTGTCGTTGAAGGTAGACTCCACCCGGGAAGATATCTGGCGCAGGGTAGACCGGCCGCACAAGAATCTGAAGTTAGGTGCAATCCTGGATGGGATGCGCATGTTTGCACAAGACTATCAGGGTGAACTGGTGACCGAGACAATGCTGGTTAAAGGTCGCAATGATGAAAAAGGACATCTCCGCGATGTTGCCGATTTTCTGGTAGATCTCAGGCCTAATAGAGCCTATCTGGGCATTCCCACCCGCCCGCCGGCAGTGAATGACGTAAAGGCCCCGGGAGAGGACACCATCAATGAGGCATATCAGATATTTTCCGAAAAAATAACTCACGTGGAATACCTGATCGGCTATGAGGGCAATGCCTTTGCCTTTACCGGGAATGTCATTGAAGATCTACTGAGTATTACCTCTGTCCATCCCATGCGCAAAGACGCGCTGAGCGAATTTCTGACACGGGCCAAAGCCGATTGGGCTGTTGTGCGAAGACTGATCGATCAGGGGCATCTGATAGAGACTCACTATGCCGGGCAAACGTTTTTTATGCGCAGATTAGACAGGAAAGGATAGGCGATATTTTTCATGAAAC
>CAYRCP010000544.1:0-1871 GCA_964422755.1 uncultured Bacteriovoracaceae bacterium
CCCGTCATCCCCATGATCCCGAAATTCAGGACAATGGGGACAAACAGCGGCACCACGCTGTAGACTCCAAGGGTAAAGGACCTGAAGGTAAGAGAAACAATCAGGATCACCAGGAGGAACGATACCGTGAAGCTCCTGATCTGGCTCTGCACCACGAGCCGGTTGAATTCCTTGGCAAGCATGGACAGACCTGTGGTGAAGATATCGCTCACCGGCGAAACCGCTAAGCTGGTCTGCTTGAATTCATTGACAATATCAACGATATCCTGCGCGAGGTATGCGCTCTGGGATTTCATCTGCAACAGGATCTGCCCGTTTTGATAATCAAAGTTCACAAAACTGTCCAGTTCTCCGCTGCCCCCAGAAAAAGAGAACAGCAGCAGGTATTGTGCTATGAGGTCCTTTGACTCGGGGATGACATAAAATGCAGGATCACCGTCATGCATTGCCTGATTCATCCTTTTGATGAAATCCACGATGGAAACCGCCTTGCCGATATCTTTGTGCTCCTTGAGCCGTGCCTGCAGCTGATCCATCTTGCGTAATACCGCAGGATCTTTCATATCGTCAGGCTCAAATCCGCTCAACACAACATTGAACAGGGAGGTGCCCCCAAACCGCTCATTGAGAATCTCATCGGCAACCCTGATGGGGCTCCCTTTACGGAAATCCTCTATGAGGTTCAGATCACTCTTTACCAGCACCCCGAACATGATGGAACAAATCAGCAACACCATGCTCATCCCGAGAATAAGCTTGCTCCTGGTTATGCTTACATACGAAAACCACTTGAGTATCGGAGAGATGACATCTTTATCTGAATGGTGGTGCGGCACATACTCTTTGCCATTGGAGTCGAGTATTGCCAGGATTGCCGGCAGAAACGTCAGAGAGATGAACACCGAGGCCAACAAGCCGAATCCGGACAGCGCACCAAACTGCTTTAACGGGACAATCGCCGAGGTACACAGCGACATGAATGCTGCAATGGTAGTGAATCCTGCCATGATTATCGGCAGGCTCACCCTGCTCAGGGCATTCACCACACCTGCTTTGCCCGTTTTCCCCTCTGCAGCGTCAGAAAATACATTTTCCAGCGCATGAATCCCATAGGCAGAACCCACCGCAATAAGGGCAACCGGCAACACACTGGTTACCATGGTCAGGGGAATACCAAGCAGAGGCATCAACCCGATTGTCCAGATCGTCGAGATCCCCACAGCAACCAGGGGGAGCAACATCCCACGGATGTTTCTGAAGAACAGGAAGAGAAAACCAAGCAGCACGATATTGACCATAGGAACCAAGAATTTCAGGTCCTTAATCATATAATGCCCCTGCAGCGCCTCTACAACGGTCGGGCCCGAGATAAAGAATTCTTCCGGCCCCTGGTATCTCTCCATGATCTCCATCAGGGTATAATAGATGGGTACGATCTCGTCGGTCTCCACATCACTATTCAAAACAACGGATATGGATGCACCTTTTCCGTCACCGGTAATGTAGACCCCGTCATACACCTCCCATCCCATTGCCTCTTCCCGCAACTTGGCCAGCCCTTCAATATTCCCTGGGACCTCTCCATCCTCAATCATGGGAGCAACATCAAGGCCGGACTCACTGCCCAGGATATTCTTGACATTGATAATACTGGTGACCTTGTTTACCCCTTCGATCTCTTCGATCTCAGAGGATATCGCCTGAATCTTCCCGAGGGTACCGGGATTATAGATATCGTGGTGAAGCACGCCCACCAGGATATCCGCATAGGACTCAAAATCCTCTTTGTTCTCATTCCAGACCTCTTCCACCGGGTTATTATCTCTCAGGACAATCTCAACCCTCGGATCGATCTTGATATTCGGGATCTG
>CAYRCP010000545.1:0-1867 GCA_964422755.1 uncultured Bacteriovoracaceae bacterium
ATGCCATCTGTCCATCGAATGGCGCAGACATCAACGGTCCCACGGCAAATATGAATTCCGTGGGCAAGGTCTTGGGCGGCAGAACAGCCGAGGACAGCAGCGACTGGAAAGGATACTGCAACTGTCTGCCCAACGGTGCGAGCCACACCATCACCATCAACCCGTCGCTCCTGCGCGATAAAAAACACCGGGATAAATTCAATGCCTTCCTGAAAGGCTGCATAGAAAACGGCGGGTCGTCGCTGCAGATAAACATGGTTGATGCCGACATGCTGCGCGACGCTCAGAAAAATCCCGAAAACTACCCGTCCCTGCTGGTAAGGATAACCGGGTATAATGCATATTTCACGAGCATCGGCAAGGAACTCCAGGACGAGGTCATTGCCCGGATCAGCCACGAGGGCCTGTAAAGGATGAGATAAATGAAGGATTCGACAACATTACAGGCCGTCATCCTGAAGATTCAGCGGCTTTCCACCGAGGACGGGCCGGGGATACGGAGCACGGTCTTTTTCAAGGGCTGTCCGCTTGAGTGCACCTGGTGCCACAACCCCGAAAGCATATCTCCCAGTCCTCAGGTCCACTGGGTGAAAAGCAGGTGCATCGGCTGCAAAACATGCCTTGATACCTGTGAACATCGAGCAATTTCCCTCACACCCGACGGCGTGCAGATCGACCGCAGCCTCTGCACAGGCTGCCTTTCGTGTACAAACGCCTGCCCTTCTACTGCCCTCGAGGCGCTTGGCAGATCCTGGGGGGTAGACGAGCTGGTCACGGATGTCCTGAAAGACAGGATCTATTTTGAAAAATCCGGCGGCGGCATCACGATCTCAGGGGGAGAACCCACCATGCAGGCGCCCTTTGCCGCTGCATTCCTCAAAGCCCTCAAAGAGCGAGGAATCCATACCGCACTCGATACCTGCGGCCAATGCCCGCAGAAGAACCTGGCCTTAATTGCCGAACATGCGGATCTTCTCCTCTACGATATCAAAGAGATCGATACGGAAAAGCACAGGCGTTTTACCGGGGCAAGCAATAAACGTATCCTCGCAAACCTCATCCATGTTGCCCGGACAATGAAAACCAGCGGCTGCCCGCCAGAGCTCTGGATCCGCACCCCCATCATCCCTGAGCATACTGCGACAAAAGAGAACATCTCAGGTATCGGCAGGTTTATCGCTGACAAGCTCGGCGAGAGTGTCAGCCTCTGGGAGCTCTGCTCGTTCAACAATCTGTGCACGCACAAATACGACGGGCTCGGTCTGCACTGGGCATGCAGTGAATTTGAGCTCATGAGCGCCGACGACCTGGAGTATTTATCTGATGTTGCCAAAGGATCAGGCGTTGACCCAACGATCGTTCATGTAAGCGGGCCCACGAAGGCACCCGCCGGACCGGACGCTGTTAAAGAAGATCCGGATCTGCCCATGGTCAAAGGTGACGTTCATTCGTAGGAGGAGCTGTATGAAAAAACCATGTACTGTTTTTGATGAAAAGGATATGCCGGAATTCGAGCCCGAGGCAAAGGTAGGGCTCATCGCAACAATCAATCCTGAAGGACAACCGCATGTTACGCTCATCACCGCTTTGCAGGCAAAATCACCGGATACGATAATTTGGGGCCAGTTCTCCGACGGCAAGAGCAAGGAGCATGTCAAGACCAACCCGAACACCGCATTCCTCATCATGACCATGGACAGGAGCCTGTGGCGCGGCAAGGCCCTCTGGACGCATGAAAAAAAGCACGGCGCGGACTATGAGATGTTCAACACCAAACCCATGTTCCGCTACAACGCCTACCTGGGTATCCACACCGTGCACTATATGGACCTCAAGGAAACCTACGGCAGGGAGTCCCTCCCCCTGG
>CAYRCP010000546.1:0-1860 GCA_964422755.1 uncultured Bacteriovoracaceae bacterium
GTCTGTGCCATAACGAGGTCTGCGGGGCCTCTGGTAAGTGGTAGTGTCTTTGCGGAATGACTCACCGTGATGCCGGCATCGCCCATATCTATGACTTCAATCCCATCAGCCCTCCAGGTCTGATTGTTCCACCGGGCACCCTCAGCATGTATGACCGTGGAAAGTCTGCCCGATGCCATCCTGTAGCAGCTGATATTATTCATTATCCCGTGTTCAATATCGAGATGTTCTACAAAGTAGATATCACCTCCCACCTTGAATCTTCCTCCGGTAACCGAGAACGAGCCTTCGATATCCCTCTTTTTGATATAGATGTTTTCCAGCCTGTCTGCATTTCTCTGGCAGACGGGATAGACATAGAATGACAGGGCGCACATGATACCCGTTGCAAGAAACCCCACAAGTATATAGGGCAGGAATATTTTCAAGGTGGAGACCGAGCATGCCTGCATGGCGATTACTTCTACATGTCGGGACAATGCTGCCTGCGTTGCAAGGATGCCGAGACAGACGGAAAAAGGCAGCACCCAGTACATCACCTGGGGAATGGAGAACAGCGTGTGCATGAAGATTGTATACAGGTCTGTATTGTGTTCCGCATAGGAAGACAGGTTGCCGAAAAACCGCGAGATCATGATCAGCACAACAAGGCCTGAGAGAGCACCGAAGCACATGAAAGCCGATTTTTTGAATATGTATCTGGTCAACGTAGAGATAATCAGCTGCCTCCTTTACCGAAACCTTAACCTGCGCCATGCCCAGACGGCAATGAGCACAAGAGCGAAAATCATATTGGGCATCCACGCGCCGAAAACAGGGTCGAGCAGTTCCCCTTTTACCGCGCGGTCTGCAAATATAAATACCATATAATATCCCATTATTGTGGAGATACCCACGATAAATCCGGTAAACCGGGGGGATCTGGGCCGCTGAACCCCGAAACTGATCCCGATGAGGCCCAGGATAATATTTAAGACCGGGAAGGAAAACCGGTTATGGTATTCCTTTATCCACTTCGGTCTGGGATTTTCCCTGATCAATTGCCGCAATTGGGGCTGTGTTGCCGTTTCATGGGTCCGTATTCTCAGCTGCCTGCCAAAATTTGCCTCGATGGAGAAGACATATTCATCAAAGGTGACATACCTCAGGGCTTTTTCGCTCTTTGTAAACATACTGCCCCCCGACAGCTTCATCAGGATTCCCGATGGGGTGACATCGATGGTTCCTGTATCAGCGGTGATAACGCTGCCTGTGCTGCCGGTTGTTTCTATGAATACATTCTTGAGTTGCCGTTGAACCTGATTGATGGATTCAATATATATCGTGATACCCTTGAAGGTGTCGTCAAACTCTCTCTCCCCCAGAAAGGCATAGATTTTCTCCGGGGCCTTCGCAACAAGCCTCTCCTGAATCTTTCCCATGGACAGCGGGCCAAGATAGGTCGATACAGCCATCTGTGCCCCCATGCAGACAAATGACAACACAATAATTGGCAGGTACAAGGTGCTGCTATGTACGCCCGAGGCCTTCATGGCAATGATCTCCGATTCGGTCGAAAGTCTCTCGAGCACCAGGAGAACACTGAAAAGCAACGCCATGGGAAGTACAAATATTGCCATGGGAACCATGGCGAAGAAGAAGATGTCGATATCGGATATGGAGACGAACTTTCCTATGCGTATCCATTCAACGATAAACATTACGCCATACAGCACCAGTGCCGAGGCAAGAAAAACCTTGGTCAAAGAGGTCAGGACATATCGTAGGACTATCATAATCACGGCGGATTATACCCACAGTGCGATGTATTGTCTACATAGTTGGAAGCAGAAACAGGAAAAGCCCAGGGACAGGCTGTAG
>CAYRCP010000547.1:0-1857 GCA_964422755.1 uncultured Bacteriovoracaceae bacterium
CAAGCGAAGCAGCAGGCCTGATCGGCAATGTCGCCATCTTTTACCGGCAGCAGCCAGACAAAGAAAAACGCAAAATCACCCTGCCGTAAGAGAACAAGGATTCAACGGTGCGAATGAATGAAGACTTCGTTCCAAAGAATTGCGAAATAAAAAAAGCTCGCGCCTGAAAGGCGCTCCTTCACTTTGGCCCTTTGTCCCTTCTTGCTTTTTTTACTTTGTGCCTCTGTGCCTAAGATCCCGAACCCGGATCTCGAAAAACTCTGTGCCTCTGTGCCTTGGTTCTTGGGCTAACGGGCTCGCTCTGCCTTCTGCCTAGGTTCTAGAACCACAAGTCTTGTCCTGCCTGGGGTCTTGTTCCCCATGTCTTGTTTCTCGGTTATTTCAATTTCAGCTCCACGTTGTCATGAATCCAGTGCGAATCCCACCATTCTATCGGGTCCACAAAGATGCCGTTGATCAATATACTGAAGTGAAGATGGTCGCCCCCGGCAAATCCGGTAGCCCCTGATTTACCGATAACCGCACCTTTGGCTATATCCTGGCCCTCCTGGACCGTAATGGCACTCATGTGGGCATAGAGGCTGGCCAGCCCCTGGCCATGATCGATGATGACGGTGTTGCCGTAGATGCCGATATCTCCGGTAAACAGAATCTTGCCGCTGTTTGCGGCCTGGAGTGTGGCATGGCGTATTGAGGCGAGATCGATCCCCCGGTGAATGCTCTTCCCGACATTCCTGCCCTGGAATACATAGGTTCTCTTGTCACCGAAACGTGCCTTGTTTGCGGCATTCTTCATCCGGAGAAAGGCTCCCTGCCACAACCGGTTGCTGTCGGTTTTCTGGCACAGTTCATAGATCGTCTGATTATTTGCCGCGCGCAATGTCTCGTTGAGATAGATAAAGACATCCAGTGGCGATTTTCCCGCAAGGGATGTATCCCTGCTTTGAAACTGGGCAGCCTTGGAGTTTATGAAGTTTTTGCTCACCCTGACCGTGTCTTTTCTGAAGACATGTCTGCGCAGATGAAAAACTACCGAGGCCGTAGATTCGTTGCCTGCCTTGTCACTGGCCACAACCGTAATGAGGGTGTCGGCATCTATGTCCATGGGCACTGCCATGTAGCTTGCATAGCAGGATTTTTCCTTGATTTTGGTCGGATGCCCCGGGAAAAAGGCATCGCCGAACTTTACACCGCTGGTTACAGCATCGTCAGATGCGGTGTAGACAACCAGGCAGCTGCCACCGGGATTGATGTAGTGTGAAGTGCTGAGAAGAGACACCTTGGGGGGAACAGAATCGATGGTCACATCCTTGATAAGGGATGTTGCATTTCTCAGCGGAGAAAAATCCACCACCCGTATCTGAAAACGCGCAGGTCCATCCTTGAGCTTGAGTTTTGCAGGGAAAATCTTGATATCGGTCTTTTTCTCAAAGGTCCCTTTTTGCAGGAACTCGTCCTGAGCAATGATATATTCGTGATCATCCTGGACGAGGGTGACCTGGTAGGAGCGAATACCGCTTTTCATATCGGTAAAAGTGGCGGTAATCGTCGAATGCGCAGGGATCATCTCAATGTCCCGGCTGAGCTGAATCTGAGGATCCTCCCATTCAAGGTAGAAAAATACCGCACCCGCAATCGTAAGGAGGAGAAACAGTAACAGCACATAAATTAATTTTGAACTTGATTTGCCCATGTGGTCCACTCCCGATTCAAAGATGTACTATACCATGGATCATTCGCAATCATTTTTCAACCCCCGGGATGTCCAATCCAACGGTTGTTTCGACAACATTTCGATATTACGAATAAAATGATTGAGGAATAAAGGGGATTTTTCGAGCAGGGAAGTGCGAGAAT
>CAYRCP010000548.1:0-1856 GCA_964422755.1 uncultured Bacteriovoracaceae bacterium
CATTGATTGCATTGCAACAGACCATGCTCCCCATGCAAAGGACGAGAAAGATCTCGATTTTGAGTTTGCGCCATTCGGTATGATAGGGCTCCAGACCCTGCTGCCGGCAATGATGAAGGTGCATCTGGAATATGGAATAGAGTTTATGAAACTTCTCGAATGTGTCACTGCTCACCCTGCGCGCATTCTCGGCATAGACGGAGGTGACCTGCGCACGGGTTCACGGGCAGACATCACCCTTGTTGATCCACGTCGCACCTGGACCTTTACGGAAGAGGATGTTGTGTCAAAATCGAAGAACTCACCGTTTATCTCTCAGGAGTTTGTGGGCAAGGTGGTAAGGACCATCGTGAAGGGGAAAACCGTTTATTGCGGAACCTAGAGCAAACCCGACTCTTTGAGCTTGTTCTCTACATGATCTCCGATGGCCAGGCATGAAGTCAGACCGGGAGATTCGATACCAATGAGATTGACAAGACCGCTGAGGCCCCGGTCTGTCTCATGAGTGATGACAAAATCCCGAAAATCCTCCCCCGGGCCCTGAAGTTTGGGCCGGATTCCGGCCATGTCGGGCATGAGGTCTTTTTCCCTGAGAAAGGGCAGCAGATCGCAGGCACTCTCGAAGAAGGCATGAGCATGGCCCGGATCCACGTCAAAATCGATGTGGTCGACAAACAACGTATTGGGGCCGAGCCTGAGCGAACCCGAGAGATCTTTTGTGGCATGGATACCCAGGCCGGTGAGATTTTTCTCGGGGCTGGGATAGACGAGTCCGTTGACGAGCCTGTGCTTTCCCCCTCTGACCCTGAAGTATTCTCCCTTGACCGGAAAAATTCTGTAAAGGGCCTGTTCGATATCGATACCGGCCATAGTTGCTACAGCCTCTGATTCCAGCCCCGCTGCATTGATCAGGATGCGTGTTGAAAAGGAATAGCATGGCTGACCGGGTGGCTTGACCGAGCAGATAAATCCTCGAGAATCTTTTTCTATCCTCACCAGGGGAGACCTGTACAGTATGGTGACTCCGTCCATAAGACTCAGGGCTTCAAGGCGTTTGGTGAGCTGATGGGAATCAATAATCCCGGTATTGGGAGAATACAGGGCGCTGTGGCCACACACATTAGGCTCGATAGCCGCAAGCTCTTTTTTCCCCAGCATGCGGAGGCCTTGTGCGCCGTTTTGTGTACCCGTGTGGAAGAGTCTCTCGATAGATCGCTCTTCGCTCATTGATGCGGCAACAATGACCTTGCCTGTCCGTTTAAAAGGGATTCGATGTTCGGCGCAAAAGTCATAGAGCATGGTGCAGCCCTGTACACAGAGATTGGCCTTAAGAGAGCCTGGAGGATAGTAGATACCTGCATGGATAACCTCGCTGTTGCGGGAGCTTATCCCTCTTCCCGGGCCGGGTTCTTTCTCGAGAAGAACGATGTTCTTCCCGAGGCGACTCAGTTGCCGGGCAATGGAAAGACCGACAACGCCTGCGCCGATAATCGTGATATCAAGCCCGTACATAACCTGTCCTATAGCAACAAATACTCAATGGGGAAAGAGCCTCGGTAAAGAATAAAATCTTTGTCAGGGATGCAGCGGGGAGGCAAAAAAAGACTCTATAAGACAGGGCATAATTAATCTGATCATGCTCTACTATAAAAAATAGTATGTCAAAGCGGAACATTCCGGGCCTGATTTCCTTGCTAGGGGGCGGCTGATCTGATATAACATTGGCAATTCATATTTCTATAGCTTTATCAATTAAAACACGTGGAGGAGATGATGGATATCAGAGACAGGGTTCCTGTTATCAGAGTCGCAATCAGGGGGGCAAATGGAAGAATGGGGTTGCAGGCCATTTATGC
>CAYRCP010000549.1:0-1855 GCA_964422755.1 uncultured Bacteriovoracaceae bacterium
CAGATTGAATACTGGGCGAGAATTGGGAAATGCGCCGAGGAAAATCCCGATCTTACCTATAGCCTGATCAAAGAGATATTACTTGGCATGACCGAAGTGGAACAAGGCGAATATTCCGAATACAAATTCGGGTAATGGCGCATGAAAATAATTCAATCGCGATCTTTTGAGCAAAGAGTTAAGAAATTCAGCAAAGCTCAGAAATTGATCCTTGATGGGCAGATCAAATTGATAATCGATGATCCCGCTATTGGAATCGAAAAGAAAGGTGACCTGAAAGAAGTTTTTGTGCACAAGTTTTCGGCAAAGACTATTGAATACCTTTTAGCTTATCGCTTCAATGAAGAACAACTTGAATTGATAATGATTGGCCCTCATCAAAATTACTATAGGGATCTAAAAAAATATTTGAAAAAGAAATAAGCGAATTTATCACTTGTGGCTGACTCGGTTTCCTCGCTGCACAACTCACCCGTTATCCACATTCCTGCGATAACTACTGTGACATTCGGTGGACCACTGAAAAGTCGTTTTGTTTGTTGGATTGATCAGCGTGGTAGCGTATGCCTTTGGCCATACATGGATGTACAAAGGCGACCAATGAGCCGCATATTTCCAGGGGACCCGTTTATAAAGAGAGTGGCACTCATTGACACAGCACGGGTAGATCTACATTATTTCCACAGGCATGATGCCTCTTTTCTTTGACTATGGTATCGCGACGACAAGAAAAGGCACACGTTTATACGGAGGACGGTTGCATGAAAGACTGGAATGATCTTGAAAAAAAGCTGGATAAGATGTTCTTCCCCAAGTCGGTGGCTGTGGTGGGAGGGTCTGATACGCCCGGGAAATGGGGCAACCTGATCCTTGTCTCCATCCTCGGCTGGAAGTATGCAGGAAAGGTCTTTCCGGTGAATCCGAAAAGAGAGAATGTCTTCGGTCTGAAATCCTACCCCAGTCTGCTCGATATTCCTGAAGACGTAGATCTTGCGGTCTTTGCCATTCCGGCCGGACTCATTCCAGGCGGTTTCAGGGATTGTGTGAAAAAGGGCATTCCTGCAGCAGTGGTCATCTCCTCTGGGTTTAAAGAGGCCGGCGAAGAAGGTGCGGCACTTCAGCAGGAAATAACCCGCATCGCCAGGAAGGGAGATATGGTCTTCATCGGGCCCAATACCATGGGTATTGCATCAGCCCATCACAATTTCGAGGCCATCCCTACGCCCACCCCTGTGGAGGCCGGCGGGCTCGCTGTTATATCTCAGAGCGGAAACCTGGGGCTGCAGATTCTCAAGTGGATCGCCCATAAGAATATCGGGCTGAACATCTATGCAGGTACCGGAAACGAGGCAATGCTCGATGCCTCTTTGCTGCTGAAGTATCTTGGGGCCCGCGACGATGTCAAGGCGATTGCCATGTATATTGAGGGCATCGTAAACGGCAGGGAGTTTATGGAGATTGCGCAAGAGGTAACAAGGAGAAAACCAGTAATAGCCCTGAAGACCGGCAGGTCAAGGACCGGGTCAAAGGCGGCGCAGTCTCATACCGGCTCTATGGCGGGATCATATGCGACCTATGAGGCCATGTTTGCCCAGAAAGGCATTACTCAGGTCAGGACACCCACTGAGCTGCTCAATGTTTCAGCGGCAATGACGCATCTGCCCATGCCGAAGTCAAACAGGGTAGGGATCATGACCATGGGGGGAGGATGGGGTATTGTCGCTGCAGATGAATGTGAAGATGCAGGGCTTATCTTGCCCGAGCTTTCGAGCGGGATAATCAACCGGCTCGACAGCCTGCTTCCTGATTACTGGAACCGCAGCAACCCGGTGGATCTGGTGGGTGAAGGCGATGC
>CAYRCP010000550.1:0-1852 GCA_964422755.1 uncultured Bacteriovoracaceae bacterium
ACAATGTCGGAATGTTCGAGAAGATGCAGGTCAGTGAAGAGAAGTACAGGGTTCTCGTGGAGAGTGCAAACAGTATCATCATGCGTCTCGACACTCAGGGAAAAATTACGTTCTTGAATAAATATGGCCAGGAGTTCTACGGGTATAGCGAAAATGAGATTCTGGGAAAAAATGTAATGGGTCTTATTATTCCCAATATTGATTCCAAAGAAAATGATTTTGCCGCTATTTTTCCGGAGTTCCTTGATCAGTCGGAACAATACGATAATATCGAAAATGAGAATATTCTTCGCAACGGAGAAAGGGTGTGGGTTTCATGGAGTACCAAGGCTATCCACGACAGGGATGGATATCTTACGGAGATTCTCTGTGTGGGCAATGATATCTCAGAGCGCAGAAAGGCAGAGCAGGAGAAGAAAAGTCTGGAGTTGCAGCTGGTCAGGTCCCAGAAGATGGAGGCAATCGGGACGCTCGCCGGTGGTGTGGCCCACGATCTGAACAATATCTTGAGCGGTATCGTCAGCTATCCCGAGATTCTGCTCATGGAGGTCCAGCAAGACAGCCCCATGAGAAAATCCCTGGAGGTAATCAAAAAATCGGGTGAAAAGGCAGCTGCCATTGTTCAGGACTTGCTGACCCTGGCACGCAGGGGGGTAAGTGTATCAAATGTCGTAAACCTCAATTCCATTATTGAAGAATATTTCAAGAGTCCTGAATACAGCAAACTCGCCCAGTACCACCCTCTTGTCAAAGTTGACTTCGAGCTGAAAGAGGATCTTGCAAATGTCCTGGGATCGAGCGTTCACCTTTCAAAAACAATCATGAACCTTGTATCCAATGCCGCAGAGGCCATGCCCCATGAGGGTACCATTACCGTTTCTACGAGGAATCAAAGAGTAGACGACGCTATCAAAGGTTATGATGTCATAGAACAGGGTGAGTATGCAGTATTGAGCGTAGCAGATAGTGGAATCGGGATCTCTCCTGAAGATGTTAAAAGGATCTTTGAGCCTTTTTATTCCAAGAAGGAAATGGGCCGGAGCGGAACAGGATTGGGCATGGCAGTGATCTGGTCCACGGTGAAGGACCATCAGGGTTACATTGATGTCAAGACCAAGGTCGGTGAAGGAACACAGTTTGAGCTGTATTTCCCTGTGACCAGTTTGAAAATGAAATCTAAGGATTTGCAGCAACCAATTGAGGTATACAAGGGAACGGAAAAGATTCTGGTTGTGGATGATGTGGAAGAACAAAGAGCGATAGCCCGGCAGTTTCTGGGAAAATTGGGGTATCAGGTGCATACCGCCGGCAGCGGTGAAGAAGCTGTTGAATATCTGAAGAACCACAAGGCTGATCTTGTGCTGCTGGACATGATCATGGATCCGGGGATGGACGGTCTTACGGCATATGAGAAGATACTGGAAATGCATGAAGGGCAAAAGGCGATTATCGTGAGCGGGTATTCCGAATCAGATCGGGTCAAAGGTGCGCTTAATCTCGGTGCCGGTGCATATGTGAAGAAGCCCTATATGCTCCATGATGTTGCAAGGGCAGTACGTGAAGAGCTGGACAAAGACAGGTAGAATTCATCCATACCCATACCGTGAGGAACGGGATCTGAGGTCCACCTGTCTTCATTTTCAGCTTCCCGCTTCGCCTTAGGCTACCCGCTTCCCGCTTCGTTATTCAACTACGCAGGACACGTCGTTATTCAACTTCCGTCTTCGCTAATGGTACGCCGTGACAAGTCGCCAGGACAAGACGCCCGATTTGACGCCGAGTCACAATTCTTCAGGACAGCAGAATTGGACGCACCGGAGGTTGCGCCCGAAGGGCGATATTCATAGATGAC
>CAYRCP010000551.1:0-1852 GCA_964422755.1 uncultured Bacteriovoracaceae bacterium
GGTAACAGTTTTAGCACACGTTCATACATAAAATGCTCGCGCCTGAAAGGCGCTCATACCCTCTGGCCCTTTGGACCTATATCCTTTGTCTCTTTGTGCCTGGGATCAAGAACCCCTTGAGATCTTTACTTTGCGCCTTTTCCTGCCAGGTACAAAGGCGTAGTGAGGAGCATTACTCCCGAGATGATCACCAGTGCGTTGCCAATGCCGAAATGGTCGGTCAGAAAGCCAAGGGCTATGGCGGCAACAGCCGTGATCAATGTGGTGAATTGGGACTCTGCTGAAAGAGTGGTTGCCATGATGTCACTGCGCATCGTTTCGCTGATATAGGAAACACCTATGGGCTTGCGCACATTTTGAATAACGTAAATGGCTATGAAGAGCGCGATAGAAAGTGGGATGAACTCGAGGCCGAAGAACACCCCGCACAACATACCCATACCGAAACCCGCCAGGAGGGTGATGTTCAGCGGGTGTGCAAGGCTTGAGAATTTCTCGGCAATACGTCCTGAACAGCGTGCGGCTAAAGAGGTGAGCAGGTAGATGATAAAGTAGACAATACCGATCACCAGGGCGGATCGCTGAAGATCTTCAAGGTAGACGAAGATCGAAAAAGTGAGCGCAAAGGTCTGGACAACCGGCTGCAGATAGTCTTTTATGGCCTTGAAAAACCCGCTGTGGGCAGAGAGGTTGGCTATGGCCCTGAGCATATCGCGGTTATGGAAAGAGCAGATGAATTCACGGGTGACTTCTGTAAAGTTGCGTATGATCTCCTTTCCCTTGACACCTGTTTTCCTGCCGTCGAGTTCCCTGGGGTAGGTGAGCATGAGCAGCAGGTCCAGTATATAGGGGATGGAGGAATAGAGAAAGATCAACTTGTACCTGTTGCTGAAAAAAACGATCCCGGCCGCGATAAGCGCGGAGACGGCGGATCCGATCTGGGACCAGGAGCGCGTGTGGCCGTAGTAGTACACCTTCTGGTCGTTCCATCCCATGATGTTCAGGTATTCAAAGATCATGGCCTTGTGCGTGCCTGTCCTGAAGGCCTCTCCAAAGGAGAAGAATATCATGGCAATGCTGGAGGTGAAAAATCCCGGGGCGAAGTAGAAGATGATAAAAGAGACGAGGTAGGCGATAAAAGAGAAGATCATGGTCCTGCGTCGGCCCAGAGCATCGGCGATGATGCCCGTGGGTATCTCCAGGAGATTGGTGGCAATCTCCCTGATGGCGTAGAGTGTCCCGATCTGCAGAAAGCTCAGCCCCTGTTCCACGAAGAACAGGATAAGGAAGGGTTCAAAAAACCGGAGATTTTTCAGGAACCCATACATGCAGAATTTGTAGTACTGGAGATTTTTCACAAATTTCGAAGCCATAGTGGCATCTCTTTTCAAGGGATCGACTCCCACCTCATACATGTATATCATCCCTGTGGGGATTTTTACATTCCGAAGTTTATTCTCCGCAATGTGAGATCAAGGTTTTATGGCTGAATTCCGGGCAGTTAATCTGGAAATAGGAACGTTCGACAGGCACAAAGCCCGATTGTTTTCCCTGCCACTTAGTCATGTATGCAGGATGCTGACAGAAAATCTTCAGGAAGATGAATATAGGGTAGAATATGAGGGGCAGGGCAACAGCCCCGCCCCTCATGAAAGCTCTGCAGTATCCTCGGGATGAATTCCTTCCCGGATGGACCCTGCTATTTTCTCTTACGGGTTCATTTCATATTCGCCGTTGAGGGCAAATACATACTTTTCCCAGACCCGGTTATATTGTTCTGGAGCGGCAACCGGTTTGATGAGCATGATCTCCTTGCAGAAGGAGCGCTGCTCATCCTTGGTGGTGTGATTGC
>CAYRCP010000552.1:0-1850 GCA_964422755.1 uncultured Bacteriovoracaceae bacterium
CGGCTCTGTCCGATTACCCCGTATTGAAGGCGGTACAGAGGCTTCATCCCGGTTTCATCGAACGCAGTTGCCGCATTCTCCACCCCGGCCGACGACACGCCGTACAGCTTGATCAGGTCGGAGTGTGAGGTGGCAACCACGCAGGCACCCCTCTTGCGCAGTGCATCGATGCACGATACCGCGATTGCGCCGCCCTGTGACGGGTCTGTCCCGCTCCCCGGTTCATCCAGAAGCACCAGATCGCCTTTTGATACATGCGTATAGATATGTTTCAGTGCCAGAGCATGGGCGGTAAATGAGGAGAGGTCGTGTTCGATATCCTGATTCGTATCCATCTCCACCCATACCTTGCCGAAAGGTGCGATCACGGAGTCTGGCCCGGCAGGGATGGCAAGCCCGCTCTTGGCCATAATCACAACAAGCCCGAGCGTTTTTAACGCCACGGTCTTTCCCCCCGCATTGGGACCGGTGATGATGAGACAGTCTTTTCCGGCGGGTATGGTGATGTCCAGGGGGACGGTCTTCGTGCCGAGCCGCTCAAGCAAAAGCGGATGCCGCACCCCTTCAAGGCGGACGCCATCGGCGGAAATATGAGGGATCGTCGCATGGTTTTTGATGGACCACCTGGCGCATGCGCAGAGAAGATCAAGAAGACCGTAGCATACCAGATTGTTCAGAATAACCGGCGAGACCTCCCTGATCTGTGCGGTTAAGTCCCTCAATACCGCGTGCTCTTCCTCGTGAATCTCCGCTCGGATCTGGTTCAGGGTATTGTTCTCCTCGATGATCGCCAGCGGTTCCACATAGGCAGTACGGTTTGTGCGGGAATAATCATGCGTGATACCCTTCATCTGCCCGCTGTAATCCAGCCGCAGGCAGATGACATACCGCTCATTGCGCTTGGTGATGATGTCATCCATCAGCATGGACTTGTCTCTCAGCTGATCGATGATGGTCTGCAGTTTCTCGAGTATCATGGTCCGGCAGGACTTGGATCGCTTACGCAAATCCCGCAGGATCGGGTTTGCCGTATCAGAAATCTCTCCGGTGGGAAGGATCATTGCATCAATCTGGGCAGTGAGGCTCGAAAGCTTTTCAATCCCGCTTGTGACCACAAGCAGGCGCTCTCCGGTCTTCTCTATCCTCCGTTTGATCCTGGCGGATTCTCTGAGAACATGGGCGATCGTGGCAATATCCTGCCCTTCCAGCAGTGCACCCTCGACAATCCCGAGCAGTTCCCTGATATCCGGGATGGCAGCCAACGCGAGAGACTCCGGTGAGGAAATCATATCCATCATCTCCTCAAGCATTGCCCAGCGTTTTTTTGCCTCGTCCCACGTGTCAAAGGGCTGGAGATCATCCAGGGCTCCTAACCCCATATCAGAGACAACAAAAGAACGTATAAACTCCTTAAGCGCAGAAAACTCTAACAGATCATCTCCCATGAACGTTATGATCAGGGCGAATGCCCGCCCTGAATGATGAGTATTATGAAATCACGGCAACAGTTTGTTTACGATGCCGTTGACCGTTTTTCCCTCAGCCTGCCCGGCAACTTTTGCCATGACGAGCTTCATTACCTTCCCAAAGTCTTTCTTGGTGGCTGCTGTTTCGGAAATAATCTGCTTAACCATGGCAGCAATCTCTTCTTCGCCCAGCTCTTTTGGCAGGTACGATCTCAGTATCATGAGACCGGTCTGTTCCTTTTGTGCAAGATCGTCCCTACCGCCCTGCGTATATTGTTCATAGGAATCGGTAGTCTGTTTTATCTGAGAGCGAAGAACCTGTATGACCTCCCGGTCATCAAGTTCTTCTCTGGTGGCCAGTTCCCGGTACTTGATCGCAGAAAT
>CAYRCP010000553.1:0-1848 GCA_964422755.1 uncultured Bacteriovoracaceae bacterium
CTTTGCTTCAAAGGCCTTATTAATTGCCAGTAATACCTGCTTTTTTTCTTCATGGGTAAACACACCATTTCTCGGTTGTACAAAGCTGATATAAAATTGACTTGGGAGATAGATGTAGGTCTGTTTAGCACGCTCCATTGTCTTTATCTTTTCCTTTACTTCTATGGGAACAAAGGGATCGATGAAGATAAAACTCCTCGGATTAGTCAGATACAAATCTCTGTGCTCAACATTCTCAATAGCATCTGCTGCTGCATTCAATATGTCTTGCGTAATGATATCATGCGTCTCAAATTGAGTTCCATCCGGATAGAGATGCTTGTCAATACCGGAAAAATTGAGCTGCATCATAGACTTGGTATACGATCTTGAATGCATAATCGTCCAGCCATATGCGAGAATTACACTGACAATTACAACACCGCATATTAACCATTTCCTTCTCCACAACACTGCAAAGATCTCTTTCAGATCTATCTCATCTTCATAAAATTGATCATTTTTCTCAACGGTCATAATACTTCTCCCTGATGGTGATGTATTTTATCTGAGGGTGAAGACATAAAAAAAGATATGATGATTAAATCTTATTTTTTAAGAACCAATTGTAAAAAACATAAAGAATGTCACCCGCGCGGCTTGTCGGGCGAAGCTACAAACGAAGCCTGAAGGCGTGGGTCCAGAACTTGCCCTTGTATTAATAGGCACCACCACTGGTTACGGGCAGACTCTAAAACGAGATAGCGCGTATTTCTACTGTGCTTTGACCGCTAACCCATCCGCTCTATTTTCAAACATTTTTCCGCAATGAGAACAGGTCAGGTTATCATCCAGCCGGTTGCCGCACTCACACATCCAGCCGATCTGACGAGCCGGGTTCCCCACCATCAAGGCATGCTTCGGGGCGCCTCTGGTGACAACGGCACCGGCACCGATAAATGCGTATGAGCCTATGGTATAGCCACAGACAATGGTGGCATTCGCACCGATGGTTACGCCCTTTTTCACAACGGTCGGCCGCAGTTCATCCATTCTCGGGATATGAGCCCTGGGGTTGAATACATTCGTAAAGACCATGGATGGGCCGCAAAAGACATTATCCTCTAAGGTGACCCCTTTATAAATGGAAACATTGTTCTGTATCTTGCAGCCGTTGCCGACTGCTGCATCAGGCCCGATAACGACATTCTGTCCGATGCTGCAGTTCTTTCCAATGCTCGAACCCTTGAGCACATGGCTGAAGTGCCAGATCTTGGTGCCTGCACCTATGGTAACATCTTCATCCATATAGCTGGACTCATGGATGAAATACGTATCCGGCTTTTGATCATCCTGTTTAAGAATGATCTTTTTCCCGTTGCTGTTCAGGGAATCCTGGCTTGCCTTGAGGATTCTTAATACATTGATGCCTTCTGCTGCATCAGTGATAGGATTGTTTCTTGTTTGGATGCAATCGATGAAATGGGCGCATTCCGCCTTTAACGGCTCGCTCTGCTGAACCTCCACTTTTGTGGCTTCTTTCTTGTCCGGCACCGGGACCCCGTTGTGCCATTGTATATTGTGTGGATAGAGAAACAGTTTATCACCCCAGGGGACGGTATCTTTGAATACCGCCATATTCTTATCACCCACCACTACGAGCATCTGTTCCTTGAAGGGGTGCAGCCATGAGACAAAGACATGAGCCTTAAGCCCGCTGGGAAATTCCAGATGGGTTGTGGTGACATCTGCGATCTTTTTGTGCAGATAGTTCCCGCCGGTTGCCATGACATATTCAGGGGCCTCATTTGCCAGAGACAGGATCATGGAGATATCATGGGGGGCAAAACTCCAGAGGATATCTTCTTC
>CAYRCP010000554.1:0-1847 GCA_964422755.1 uncultured Bacteriovoracaceae bacterium
ATCTCGCCGCCGATAGCCCCCTGGATGGCGATCTTGTACATCTGCCGGGGGATCTCATCCTTGAGCCGGTCGCATGCCTGGACACCACGGGCACGGGCGCGGTCCCGGTGTACGATCTGGGACAGCGCATCGACCTTTTCGCTGTTGACCAGGATATCCAGGAGAACGAGCTGGCTCTTGCGATAATCGATAAGGTCATAGTCGTAGGAGCCATACCCCTGCGTCACTGATTTAAAACGGTCGTAAAAATCATACACGACTTCAGCCAGGGGCATCTCGTAGATGAGCTCAGCCCGGCCGGGGCTTGGGTAGCTCATGGTAGAATTTACGCCCCGTTTTTCCATGCACAGGTTCATTACAGCCCCGATGTAGCGGTCGGGCATCATCATGGATGCCTTTATATATGGTTCTTCCGCAGTTTCGATCGCCATGGGGCCGGGATAATGGGATGGATTGTCCACGTATACCATCGTACCGTCCTTCAAGGTGAACCGGTATCTCACACTCGGCACGGAAAGGATGATCGAGAGGTCATACTCGCGTTCGAGGCGCTCCTGGACGATATCAAGGTGCAAAAGTCCCAGGAATCCGCACCTGAAGCCCAGCCCAAGGGCTACGGAGGAGTCTTTTTCATAGATAAAGGACGCGTCGTTGAGTTTGTATTTTTCCAGAGCATAGGCAAGCTCTTCGTAGTCGTCAGAGGCAATGGGATAAATAGAGGCAAAGACCACCGGCTTGACTTCCTTGAACCCGGGCAGGGGTTTGGCGCATGGCCGCTCTGCCAGGGTGATCGTGTCGCCGATACTTACATCGGACACGGTTTTTACCCCGGCGATGATATACCCCACTTCACCGGCTGAAAGCTGATCGCGTTTTTCCCGGGTCATGAGAAAATGACCGACCTCTTCGACACGGTAGTCTGCATCATTGAACATGAACCGGATAGTATCACCGCTCTTGACGGTTCCGTTGAAGATGCGGCAGTTGATGATTGTTCCGCGGAAGGAATCGTAATGGGCATCGAAGATCAGTGCAGCCAGGGATTCCTTTGTATCTCCCCTGGGGGGAGGAATTCTCTCCACAATGGCCTCTAAGATCTCATCTATGCCCGTGCCGTCCTTGGCCGAGCATTTGAGGTGCGTGTCGGGGTCGAGCCCCAGCTCCGCATCGATCTGCTCGATGACGTGGTCGACATCCGCTGAGGGGAGGTCGATCTTGTTGATGACCGGGATAATCTCGAGATCGTGTTCCATGGTGAGGTAGAGATTGGCAAGGGTCTGGGCCTGAACACCCTGCGCAGCGTCGATAAGCAGCAGCACGCCTTCGCAGGATGCCAGCGAGCGGGAAACCTCATAGGAAAAATCCACATGCCCGGGTGTGTCGATGAGATTCAGGGTGTAGGTTTTGCCGTCTTTTGCCTGGTAAGGCAACGTGATTGCCTGGCTTTTGATCGTAATGCCCCGTTCCCGCTCAATATCCATGTTGTCGAGCATCTGGTCCTTGTACGTGCGTGTGTCACAGACACCTGTCCGCAGGATCAGACGGTCGGCAAGGGTCGATTTTCCATGGTCTATGTGAGCAATGATGCTGAAATTGCGAATGTTATCCATATACGTTACTGCTCCATCCTTTTTTTACTGCGTCAGTTATTATATCACATGAGAAAGATTTATTTAACCTGTCAGGAATGGCTTTTCTCAATAAAAAAATACCCTGCCTGAGTATGCCGGTATTTCAAAAATGTCCCGTGATCCCTCTTTATTGCAGTTGAGGGCGTCGGTGCCATTGTCCCGCTTAGGTGTCGTAGTAAATGCCGAGGCGTTTGTCAATGACTGTTGGGATATTCC
>CAYRCP010000555.1:0-1846 GCA_964422755.1 uncultured Bacteriovoracaceae bacterium
TTATTCTGCAATAAGTGTTGACTTCATACCTGCTGTATCTATCTTTAACTAATATCCGATGGGTATAAATCCTTGCAGAGGACACTTCATGAAAAAGAAACCGACCTATGAGGATCTCCAAAAAGAGATTGCTGACCTGAAAAGGGAATCCCAGCACCTCAAAAAGACTGTTGAACGGTTGTCCATCTACGAGATGATCCTGTCCACTGTGCGTGAACCTATGTGCCTGGTAGGCTCTGACTATACGTACCGGGAGGTGAATAACGCATACCTGGCCTTTCTCAGCAAAGACCGGGAGGAGGTGATCGGGCAGAAACTGCCGGACCTGCTGGGGACCGACGTATTCAAGGCAAAGGTGAAACAGTATCTTGACCACGCATTTTCCGGAGAAGTGGTGCGTTATGAAGAAAAATTCGAATATCCGGGTGCGGGGTGGCGATACGCCCTCATAAGCTTCTATCCGTTGATCGGGGAAGACGGCTCGGTGCTCGGGATTATCTCCACTGCCGGGGACATCACGGAACGAAAAACAGCGGAACAGGCATTGAGGAGAGCGCATGATGAACTCGAAATAAGCGTTAACGAGCGAACAGCAATACTTACCCAGGCAATCAGTCAGCTCGAACATGAGATCGAAGAACGTAAAAGGGCAGAGGAGGAGCTGCGGAAAAGCGAGGAGAATTTTTCCAAGATATTTCAGGCAAGCCCGGATCTTATTGCGATCACTACCCTGGATCAAGGCATATACCGCGATGTAAATGAATCGTTTCTGCGGGTAACCGGATACAGCAAAAAAGAGGTCATCGGGCGATCATCGAGCGATATCGAGATCTGGGAAAAATCTGAGAATCGGGATAAGATCATTAAGGAGATTAAGGAGCAGGGATTTGTCCGCAACTATGAGGAGAGATACCGTACAAAGGACGGCAGCCTGAGGAACATGTTGTGCTCATGTGAGTTGATCGATGTTGGCGATGAGAGGTGCATAATTTCTGCAAGCAAAGATATTACCGAGCGCAAACGTCTCGAGGGCGAACTGCGCCGATCGCAGAAGATGGAGGCTGTCGGCAGGCTTGCCGGCGGGATCACTCATGATTTCAATAACGTGCTTACCGCAATTGACGGTTACTGCGAACTGACGCTGCTGAAAGTCGATGACACGGAACTGGTACGAAAGAACCTGGTGAAGATCAAAGAGGTGAAGAATGCCGCATCAGCATTGATCCGTCAACTCCTGGCATTCAGCAGAAAACAGACGATTAAACATCAGGTGCTGGACATCAACAGCATTGTGGAGAATATGAAGAATCTGCTTGTCAGGTTTATCGGCGAGGATATCGAGCTGAAAACCGATCTCGATCCTGAAATTGGTCTTATCCGGGCAGACCAGGGCCAGATAGAACAGATCATCATGAATCTCGCTCTCAATGCCAGGGATGCCATGCCCGACGGTGGAGTGTTTGCCGTTTCTTCGTCTCAGGAGATTTTCGACAAGGATTCGGCACAGGATCATGCCGATCTCAAGCCCGGTAAATATGTCAGGCTTACCATAAGCGACACCGGTGTCGGTATGGACGAGGAGACCCTTTCCCACGTGTTCGAGCCCTTTTTTACCACCAAAGAGGAAACCAAGGGGAGCGGTCTCGGGCTGACAACGGTATATGGGATCATAAAACAAAGCAAAGGGTGGATATCGCTCAAGAGTGAACCGGGTGAAGGGACCACCTTTGAAATTTATCTCCCGAGGACCGCAAAGGCCCGAGATCTTTCGATCAAGAAAAAAGAACGTCTGGCACCTGCCGGCGGTATTGAAACCATTCTCGTCGTAGAAGACAACACCTATGTG
>CAYRCP010000556.1:0-1834 GCA_964422755.1 uncultured Bacteriovoracaceae bacterium
GGGTATTCTTCATGGGCCGAGTGGCCGCAGTCCTTGAGCATGACCAGTTTCATATTGGCAAAACGGGCAGCAAATTCTGTGGCCAGACGTTGGTCAAGATAACGGTCGCACTCTCCCCAGATCAGCAATACCCTCTTGCGGATGTCCGGCATTGCTTTCTCCGTCAGTTTCCAGTTCTGGTTGCGTGAAAGCAGACATTGCGCCTTCCGGTTGGTCCTGCATTTCATTGGGGTGTACACTTCCGTCACCATCTCAGGGGTAACGAGATCCTTGTGAAAGAAGGACCGTTCCAGTCTCCGCCTGACACCATGTGATGAGATGCATTGCACAAGGGCTTCTCCGATAATGGGGTATTTCAGGAATTCCCATTCATGTACATCAGGCACATCAAGACCGCTTGAGTCGATGAGGACGAGGTTTTCGACCCGTTCAGGATGTTTGTGGGTGAAATGGATGGCCCATCCTCCGCCCCAGGAATGTCCTGCAAGAGATGCCTTTTCAATCTTGAGGGCGTTCATGAATTCGAGCAGCGTGTCAGTCATGACCTGGAGACCGTAGTGCGGACTGCTATTTATCGGAACGGTATAGCCGTATCCCGGCATGTCAAGGGCATACACGGTAAAGGCCCTGGAAAGTTCCGGGATGATATCCCGGTATGAATACAGCCACATGCCGCCGCCGTGAATGAGGATGACAGGGTCTCCTCTGCCTTCTTTTATATAGTGAATATCAAAGTTGTCTGTTTTCAGGTACCTGGAATTGCAGGATTTGAGATAGTCAGAGCACGCGCATGTTTTACTTAAAGGGCGGGTGCTGCGCATTTGAAAGGTGATAAGAACGATAAGGATACAGCTGGCGAGAGCTATCGTCAGCAGTGGTGGATTCAGTATATTCATAGTCTACTCAATTTATGCCACATAGAGCAAAGTTGGTAATTGTTTTTCAACATAACATATTTCAGATAAAGCACAAATGAACGATCACCATTGACATTGGTTCCCTGCACAGTTACCATCATTAATAACTAACGCCGAATCTTTTTCGGCCAGGAAAGGAGTTGTTTTTATGTCATGGGACCCAAACAATCAAGGTGGTTTTCAGGGAGGAGATAAGGATATTGGCGATATGATCAGGCAGGCCAAGTCCGGATTTGACTCTTTTAAGAAGGGAGGCAAGAATATCTGGCCGCTGGTGCTTATCGCATTTCTCATTGCCATCGGCGCACTGACATCCGCATATACGATCCCTGCAGGGCACCGCGGGGTAGTTCTCCGGTTTGGCCAATTTTCCAACATTGTCATGCCCGGCCTGCATTTCAAGATACCTTTCGGGATAGACAGGGTTTTCAAGGTGTATACCGACAAGGTGGACACGGAGACCTTCGGATTCAAGAGTACGAAACCAGGGGTGCGGAGCAGATTTGAAAAGGATGCTGCAAGCCAGCGTGAATCCCTGATGCTGACAAGGGATCTGAACGTAATCGACATGGAGTTCATCGTTCAGTTCAGAAGGCAGGATCCGAGGAAGTATCTCTTCAGTGTCCATGATCCCATCCAGACAATCCGGGATATCAGTGAGTCGGTTATCAGGCGCATTGCGGGGGACAGGAGTTTTGACTACATCCTGCAGAACCGGGAAGAGGTGAACAGGCTTTTTCAGGATCAGCTGCAGGGAATCCTGGATGAGTACGAAAGCGGTATAAAGATCGTAAATGTCAGGCTCCAGAACGTAGTACCTCCCGATGAGGTCAAAGATGCCTTCAATGAAGTGAACGAGGCACAGCAGGAAAAGGAGCGGCTTATCAATCAGGCACAGGAAACCTATAACCGTGAGA
>CAYRCP010000557.1:0-1823 GCA_964422755.1 uncultured Bacteriovoracaceae bacterium
TACCCGCAAAGCGCACGCAGAAGAGGACTTCAGGGGACGGTAACCCTCCAGTTCACCATAGACAGCCAAGGCAAGGTCAGCGGCATATCTATCCATACCCCCTCCGGGTACGGCATTCTTGACAAGGCATCCTTGAAAACCATACAGAGGTGTATCTTCCCGTCGCCGCCTGAAGATTCCCTGACCCTGAACATTCCCATCACGTTCAAACTCCTGGAGGACTCATAGAATGAATAAGCCCCTCCTGGAAGTAAAGAATCTGAGCTTCAGCTACGAGGATGACATCCCGGTGTTCCACGATATATCATTTACCCTGAAACCGGGAAGGCTCTACAGTATCATGGGCGGAAACGGTTCGGGCAAAACAACCATCCTGCGATGCCTGTCGCATGTCCTCACCCCCTGCAGCGGAACCATAACCATACACGGCAACCCTGTCGAGAGCCTCACAAGGCCGGAGTGTGCCCGGCTGATCAGCACGGTGCCCCAGGAACACACCATCATATTCCCGTACCGGGTCATCAACATGGTTGTCATGGGCAGGGCTCCGTATATCGATATGTTCTCCATGCCGGGGAAAAACGATCATGACCTGGCAAAGGCTGCAATGGAAGAGGTGGGCATCTCCCATCTGGCCGACAAACTCTATACGAAGATCAGCGGCGGGGAGCGACAGCTCGTGCTCATTGCTCGGGCCCTTGCACAGGATACCCCGATCATGATCCTTGACGAACCAACGAATCATCTTGATTTCAAAAACCAGATCCGCATCCTGACAATCCTGAAGCGTCTCGTGCGTGAAAAGGGATTGCTGGTCCTCGTTGCCACACACGACCCGAACCATACACTGCACTTCGCCGATGAGGTCATGATCCTCCATGAAGGATCGATCATGACATGCGGGAGCCCTCAGGAGGTCATTACGAGTAAAAACATCAAGCAGGTCTACGGCGTGGACGTGGACGAGATACGCCAGGAAAACCGGATTCGCGGGGTTATGCCTGCACAATATTCCCTGTGGGAAGCAGAGCCCTTCACATGAAAAAAATCAAGTTCCTCATCGCGTTATGTGTCCTTGTTCTGCTCGTGACAGTGGCATTCGTAACGATGCATTCGAAAATATCGCAGGAGACGACTCGCGAGTTTGTCATGATAGATGACATGGCAGGCAACACCGTGCGCGTACCTGCAGAGATAAACCGCGTCGTTACCTCCATGTATCCCATCGCTACCCAGCTCATCATGCTTGTAGGTGTCCCGGAAAAGCTCGTTGGCATATCGGATATGGATATCAACCCGGTAATGAAACGGATTTATCCTCCCATCGCCGACATATACCGGCCGGGAAGATCCTCTCAGGGGGATATCACAACGGAAGAAGTCATCAAGATGAGGCCGGATGTGGTCTTTACGCATATGAGAAATTCTTATACAAACAACCTCGATGATGTCGGTATAGCATCGGTCTGCCTGAAACTTGAGACCCCTGAAGAACTCATGCAGGGCATCCTCCTGGTGGGTGAAATCATGAACACCCGTCAACGCGCAGAAGCCGTAGTGAACTACTACCGGGAGAAACTCAACTACATAAAAGAGCAGACAGCCATGATACCGGATAAAAAGCACGTATACTACGCCGGGCCGAACATGCTCTGCACTGCGGGACGAGATTTTTACCAGAATTTCGTTATCGAATATGCCGGCGGTATCAATTCCGCCAGGGATGCCAAAGGCGGGTGGTGCAGTATATCCATTGAACACCTGCTGAAATGGAACCCGGATTTTATTTTTATCGGCACCTACGGCACAGCCCATGTTGAAAG
>CAYRCP010000558.1:0-1819 GCA_964422755.1 uncultured Bacteriovoracaceae bacterium
ATGCAGATGAAGAGGATGAGGAAGAATACTACCCCTGAGCGGCAGGCAGGTCAGCCGAATTGCACATGGCAATATGTTGTCCAAGAATAATTCATTCTCGCGCCAAGACGCCAAGGCGCCAAGGGATCAACGATGATTTTTTTTCTCAGGTTCCCTCTTTCTTTGCGTCTTCGCGCCTTTGCGCGAGTTTTTCTTTTCTCCGGTTACTATACTGCAAACATACCGTATCTGAAGATAATAAAGGGAAATTTCTAAAAACGTCGCATAGCCTAGATACAATAAATTTTGCAGACATGATAATAAATTCTTTTGCCATTAGTGCACGAATTTTACAATTAAGAATCAGTTTTTTGTCTTATCATTTCGAATACCGGGTTCTGAATCCTGAACTTTCCTACAGCGGACGTTTCCTCTTGGGAAAGGGAATGTGCGCCCCGTCATATGCCGCAACCACATCGGCATGGAACCTGCCTGCTTCACTGGCAAGTTCGTCCACTGCAGTGTAGCGCTGGGAGAAGTGTGTGAGCACGAGTTTTTTCACCCCTGCGTCCCGGGCGAGTTTTCCTGCCTGTTCGGCCGTGAGGTGGCCGTAGTCTTTCGCCAGTGATTCCAGATCCGAGAGATAGGTGGCCTCGCATACCAGGAGATCCACGTCCCTGGCAAGCTCGCGGGCAGCCTCGCAGACCCGTGTATCCATGACAAAGGCAAAGCCCTGTCCGCGAAGCACCTCTCCCACCTCTTTAATGTCTATGGTTCGCCCATCAATCGTAATGCTCCCGGCGAGTTTGAGTCTGCTGATATCCGACCCCTGTATACCTGCGTCCTGAAGCTTGTGGGGAATGAGCGTATAGGAATCTTTTTCCCTGATACGATACCCGTAGGTGTCCACGCCATGATCGAGGCTGCCGGCCTCGATCACCATGGTCTCGTCCTCGAAAATCACCCCGGGGCCTTCAATGGGACACGCTTTGAGCTGTGCCGTGTTGTAGAACAGGGTGGAATCTCTCAGGTGCTCGTAGTATTTCCGGCCCGACGAGGGAAAATAGACCTCGATTTCATGGCCTACCCGGTCCAGTGAAATGCGCTGGACGATCCCGGCCAGGCCGAGGCAGTGGTCCCCGTGAAAATGGGTGATGAATATCTTCGTGATCTCGGATACCCGGGCCCCGGCATAAATCATCTGCCGCTGAGTGCCTTCGCCCGGGTCGAACAGAAACCCCTGATCATCGAAGCGCAGGAGGTACCCGCCCTGATTCCTGCTGCGCGAAGGGACCTGGCTCGCCGTACCGAAAACAATGAGCTTGCGTTCAGACATCTTTTTTCAGCGTATCCTTTTCATCATATACATCAAGTTCTGTTCATAACACAGGACCACCACGAGATAAACACAATCAGTCAAACCCTTCATTTTCACACAGAACATTGACAATTCATATTGACACCAACGGATAAATAAAGTGTAACTGTAGTGGGTTAAATAGAGTATTTTAGGAGGGCATCATGAAGTATCAACTGGACAAACCAGATAATCTGGTGGATTTCTTAGAGCGCAGCGTCGAGAGATATCCTGACAATCACATCTTTGGTACAAAAAACGCTTCCGGCCAGTACGAGTGGGCCACCTACAGGGAAGTGGGCGAGCGGGTGGACAATCTCAGGGGGGGACTGGCCAGCATCGGGGTGAAACACGGCGATGCCGTGGGCCTCATCGCTAACAACCGCACTGAATGGGCCGTAGGTGCTTTTGCCTCATACGGCCTGGGCGCCAGATGGGTGCCCATGTACGAGGCGGAGCTTCCCCAGATCTGGAAGTATATCA
>CAYRCP010000559.1:0-1812 GCA_964422755.1 uncultured Bacteriovoracaceae bacterium
TGTCTTGTCCTCCACCAGAACCGTTACCTTGTTGCTCAATAGTATTTCTTCCATAGTAGTAAGAGATAATACGAGCAGCAGCCAAAAATCAAGGACGACGTTCTCTATAGAAAAAAGAATCCGGAATTCAGCATCCAGTATCCGGAATAAAAACTTTAAAACATTCGTAACTATTCAGGTTGGAATGATAAATAGTTAAGACTGTTAGGAAAAGCTGGAATATAGCACACTTTGAAGACATGTCTGATGCGAAGATTTGCTGTTTTTTCGATAAAGTGCTGGAAAAAGTACTTTTCGGACTCCTTTTAGTCTTCAGCCTAAACAGCTTCAGCCTGACTACGTGAGTAGTTACAAACATTCAGCCAGGTAGCTTAAGTAAACCGGATACTTTTATCATCCTTCGTTGTGGCCCACCGGCCATGTTTGTCAGCTGGAGTGTTTTTCCTCATTAAAACGCTTCATCTGGAAGCGCCTGAGAAAAAATCGTCGGCAACACCTAGAACTGCTCGCCCCAGTGCGCTGCCGAGTTCATCAGCCATCAGATGATAGCTGCCCGGGGCTGCACACCTGCACGAAGAAGCCCTCTTGACCCTGCCGGGCCTGAACGGCGAGCGCCATAAAAGACGGTTTGTTCCGAGGTCAACCATCTCTCCTGAAAGCTCGACGTTCACATCCGTGTATATGTTGTAGGTGTCGAGATAGTAACAATACGCGCCATACCGCTGCACGTTCAAAACCATCAGCAGATCAAGATCCTGCACCCCGGGGATCTTCCGGTAATCCTTGACCGCATACCCGGAAGTCCCGGGCACGTACTCGGGCACCTGCTTCAGGTCGATCTGCTCTTCGATCCTGACCACTCGGTATCCGCGTGCTTCGAGCCTTTGTGCAAACACATCCGCACTCGCCCACCAGTCTTTGACCTCATGAGTATTCAGATAATGCCAGAGTTCGCGCTGGTCTCTCCTGATCGCAGGCTCATGGTCAAGATTCTGCTGATACCTGCGAGACATCATATAGGTTCGTTCCTTCCTGCTTACGGTCGTCGACCCTATCTTAACCGTTACTTCAGGCTCCGGCAGGGAACAAAGCACGATACCCACTGCCGCCCCCTTGTCATCCCAGAAGCCTTCATCAACCGTTACAGCCCTGTTTGCACTGCAGGAACTCAAGGATACGACGATCAAAACTCCCATGACGGTGAGAAGAAGATATTTTCTCATGATTCATCCTCTCTGACAGAATATATCGGGGGACTATCTCTGCAGTTATTAACTGATTATAAGGCTGGATTGTTCCCGGGACAAGGAAACACGATGATTTCGCATCTCGAAAACAAAGAGACATACCGTGTATGCCCACCGTTGCGGATCAACTATTGAACGCCGTCTGCCCCGATATGGACGCGGTAGTAGGGAATGCCGCCTACGACATCGATGGTTGCTGCAGACGGCCAGTAGGCACTCGATGAGATGGAAAAGTAGCCGTCCGTGCGCGGCCGGACAGACAGGTTCGTTACCTTGAAGTTGGTAACGCCCACATACCCGCCCGTCGTCTCAATGCCCCAGGGGTTGTACGGACCGGCACCAAGACCGTCAGAGTCGCCCCAGGCGAGCGTGCCGATGGAGATGTTCATGGTGATGTCCACAAAGAAACTGACACCTGCCTTGCCGGTAACATCAGACATCTCCTGGTCGGCCATGGGAGTCATGGCAAATGCACTCAGCGGAAGCACCGCAATAACGGTGAGAATACACATAAGTCTTTTCATAACAGAGAGCCCTCTTTGTAATTAATATATAACGAGTTTTG
>CAYRCP010000560.1:0-1805 GCA_964422755.1 uncultured Bacteriovoracaceae bacterium
AAAAAGGAGCTAACATGCCAAGTTACGATTACGATCTCGGGATAATCGGCGGAGGAGCGGCAGGGCTTACTGCTGCCGCAGGTGGCGCCCAGTTCGGCGCAAAGACCATTCTTATCGAGAAGTCCGATAAACTGGGAGGAGACTGTCTTCATTATGGCTGTGTGCCTTCGAAAACGCTCATCCGCACTGCAGGGGTGTGGGCACAGGCGAGACGCGCACAGGAGTTCGGACTCCCTGAAGTAGCGCTGCCGCCGGTGGATCTGGGTAAAGTCATGGACCGTGTCCAGTCGGTCATCGATACCATCCAGCACCATGACTCCCCGGATAGGTTCTGCGGCCTCGGGGCCGAGGTGCGTTTCGGCAACCCTGTTTTTGCTGACGACCATGCCCTTGATCTCGATGGATCGAGAATCTCGGCAAAGAGCTGGATCATTGCCACGGGTTCCAGCCCCACACTTCCCCCTGTGGACGGTCTGGCGGACCTTCCGGTCTGGACGAACGAGACCGTGTTCTCCCAGAGGACCCTTCCGGAAACACTCATTGTCTTAGGCGGCGGTCCCATCGGTCTCGAGATGTCTCAGGCCTTCTGCCGGCTGGGATCCAAGGTCATCGTTGTCGAATTCATGGACCAGATCCTGGGGCCGGAAGATCCTGATATGGCAGAGATACTCAAAAAGCGCATCATGGATGAGGGTGTGGTGATCCATACAAACACAAAGGCGGTTAAGGCTGAGGCAAAAAACGGCGGCATACAGATCACCGTTGGCCCGGCAAAGGGAGACGGCCGCTCACAGGTCATTCAGGGCGATGCCTTACTCGTAGCCGCAGGCCGAAAACCCAACATCGATGGACTTGGTCTCGACGCTGCCGGAGTGAACTTTACCCCGCGGGCAATCCCTGCCAATGCACGCATGAAGACCAACATCGGGCATATCTATGCATGCGGCGACGTGAACGGCCAGATGCCTTTTACCCACGTTGCCGGATACGAAGGAGGCATTGCCCTGACCAATGCGATTCTGCATCTGCCCAGGAAAGCAGATTACTCAAAGGTTGGCTGGTGTACCTACACGGACCCGGAAGTGGCGAGCATCGGGCTGAATGAAAAGCGTGCGAAAAAAGAAGGGGTCGACTATCATGTCTTCGAAGAATTCTTCGAAGACAACGACCGGGCTCTTGCTGAAGGGGAACCGGCGGGCAAGATCAAGATGCTCGTGAGCCCAGGAGGAAAACTTCTCGGCTGCCAGATCATCGGTGTCCATGCCGGAGAACTCATCCACGAATGGATCATCGCCCACAGCGCGGGAGTGAAACTCTCGAGTATAGCCGGTGCTGTCCACGTATACCCCACTGTCTCGGAGATATCGAAACGGGTGGCAGGAGACCTGTTTACCTCAAAGATCTTCTCTGAAAAGACCAAGACCATGCTGCGCCTGCTGTTCAATCTCAAGGGGCGCGCATGCAGCCTGCCGGGACAAGAATGATACCGTCCATGAACAATCAGCCGGAAATGGCGGGCACAGATAATAAACACAAGGAGATCACATGAAAAAAAACATGGGAACAATCGACAGGATCATCAGGACGGTTCTGGCTGTCATCGTCGCGGTTTTATATCTCAACGGGACAATATCCGGTGCGGCAGCCATCATTCTTGGCATTTTCGCCGCGATCTTCATAGCAACGAGTATCGTCGGATACTGCCCGCTCTATACCCCGTTGAAGATCTCCACACTGAAAAAAGAGTGACAGAATGAACTACCCGGCAGCCCCGGAAAAAACCGGCGGGATCTTTGACAAACTGA
>CAYRCP010000561.1:0-1801 GCA_964422755.1 uncultured Bacteriovoracaceae bacterium
GAATCCTTTTTCCATGACAACCCGTTCATACACGTATCCACATTCGGCGGCGCCGAGGTGGGATGCCCGGTTGCGCTCAAGGTCCTTGAACTATCATCGAGCCCTCAATTTCTCGAACATGTAAGCGAGCTGGCACGGATCTTTGCCCAAGGCTTTGCCGTGCTCAAAAAGAAGCATCCGCAAATCCTCACAGGCCTGAGGCAGCTGGGTTTGATGATGGGTATGGAAATGATCAATGAACAATGCGGCCCCGTGATGTCCAAGGCCTGCTACGACAACGGGATCTTAAGCATTTATTCCAATAACAATCCGAAAATAAGCCAGTTGCTGCCCCCGCTGATCATTGAAAAGGAGACAGCCTTCGAGATCATCGAGCGAATCGACAAGTCGCTTGACGAGACAAAACAATTTCTCAATCTGTCATGAGGCGGGGATATGATGAACAACCGTATTGATCTTGATCTCCTTGAACGGTTTGAACAGGGCATCGATCCCATCAATCCGCACAAGGGCAAAATACCGGCACGTATTATCGGATATGGAGAAATAAGCACTATTTTCGAGATCCTCCATCCATCACAACAAGGTCTTGCATACAAACGTCTCCCCATATTCCATTGCCGCTCTGAGATGGACCAGTATGAACAACTGTTCATGGAATACAACCGTCTGCTCAGTGAAGATATCGGCATTCATGTCCCTGCATACGCCCTTTCCAGGATATATCCACCTGAAGGCAACCTGGTGATCTACAATGTCCAGGAGAAATTACCCGCGGATTCCATAGGCGATCAGGTTATCAGACATCTTGACCGGGAGTCTCTTGCACATCTCATGGTTGCCGTGCTGAAGAACATGAAAAAGGTGTGGGCGTACAATGCTGCAAACAGCAGTATCGAAGTGGGTCTGGATGGTCAGATATCCAACTGGGCGATCGTGAGGAACACCTCTGCCATGCCTCCATTCGAAGGAGACATTGAGTTAACCTATATCGACACAGGGACCCCTCTGCTGAGAATAAACGGCATCGAACAGCTCAATGCCGACCTTTTCCTTCGCAGTGCACCTTCATTTCTCGTCCGGCTCATCAAGTGGCTTTTCCTCGATGATATCCTCGACCGCTATTATGACTTCCATATGGCCGTTGTGGACCTGATTGCCAACTTTTATAAGGAACACAGAAGCGAGGTTATCCCGCTGCTCATTGAGACCGCAAACCGCTTTTTCACAACCGAACTGCCGGAGCTCAAGCTGGAGCCGATTACGCTCAAAGAGGTGCGGTCGTATTACCGGGAAGATGCCTTTATCTGGAGCCTCTACCTCGCATTGAGGAAAATTGACCGGTTTGTTCACACGAGGATTCTGCTCAAGCCCTACCCCTATATACTCCCCGGCAGAATAAGCAGATAAAGCCCGTGCAAAACCACCCACCCCTGCATCATGCTCGATGGATGGTGCTCGGTTCAAAAACGTCTATTCGACGCTATAGAACAGATATAGCGAGAAGACGAGGTTTAAGCCACCGATGATTCGCAGGGGTACACTATGCTGCGGATTCTTCAACCATTCGGGAATAGGCCTGTACAAGAAATTGGTCTCCCTGCAGGCATTTTCCGCATCACACTGGAGCCTGTTGGTAAAAAAGAGAAATTCTATTCCAATGAGAAAAAATATGAGTCCAAACGTTATGGTAATCATTCATTCACCTCTTTTGTAAGTTTCCTTGCCGAAATTCATTGCACCTTCTCTTGCCGCCATATTGAATATGTAGGGTCAGCATCATAAAAAATAAAGGCATAAG
>CAYRCP010000562.1:0-1796 GCA_964422755.1 uncultured Bacteriovoracaceae bacterium
CAGTTGGGGCACTGGGAAATAGCCGCTTCGCTGAATTTCTGCATGGCTTCGAACTTGTGCATGCACTTCAGGCACTTATATTCATAGATGGGCATTGATATTCCTCCTGTGGTCTATGAGAATTGTTTCGTTATATAGTGGTGCAGCTTCGAGTTTGTCAAGAAGTACGAGCACCTTTTTCAGTCCGGTAATCGGGTTTTTTGCCATAAACAGCCGGGTCAGGGAATCGACATAGACCTCTTCGTCATCATGATACCTAAAGAAATCCGCTTTGCCTGTGGAGAACCGATGAATATGGACGAGTTCGTGGGTCATGATGAAGGTGATGAACGAAAGGACGTCGACGTCGCTGTTCCTGCCGAGAAAATCGAATATGGCCTTGTCCTGCAGGCAGATGCGATAGTGGTGCGGCCTGCAGCCAAGTTCCGGTTCGACCCGAACGAGGTGTGCAAATACTCCGTCTTTTTTTTCCGTCTCCTCCATCTCGATGTGCGTCTTCAGGTCATAGAGATCCCCTGCACTCCATTTCATCTCCTTGGAGATGATGTGTTCCGCAAGCATGGAGCTTTTTATGATGAGTCCCCTGTGCCCGGGCACAAAATACGCCATACATATAACCTAGTATGTTCTTGATAAAAAAACAAGCCCCTCATACCTCCCGGTCCACGGCTAGTGCTATGCGTCTGATCCCATCCATCATATCTCTGAACTCATGAGGTTTTAACGACTGGGGTCCGTCGGAGAGCGCTTCTTCAGGCTTGGGATGTACTTCGATCATAAGCCCGTCGGCACCGGCAGCAATTGCTGCAAAGGCCATGGGCTGGACATAGCGCGCGTGACCCGTACCATGGGACGGGTCTACGATCACCGGCAGATGAGTCATTTGCTTGAGCACCGGGACAGCAGAGATATCCAGGGTGTTCCTCGTGGCAGTCTCGAATGTCCTGATCCCCCGCTCACACAGGATCACATTGCTGTTGCCGCTGGCAAGTACATACTCTGCCGACATGAGGAACTCTTCGATCGTGGTTGACATACCCCGTTTGAGAAGCACGGGCTTGTTTGTTTTGCCTACCTGTTTTAAGAGCTGGAAGTTCTGGATATTGCGTGCGCCCACCTGAAGGCAGTCGGCATATTCGGATATCACCTCGATACTGGCGATATCCATCACTTCGGTAATGATGGGAAGGCCGTATTGCTCTCTGGCCTGGGCGAGCAGAATCAATCCGTCGTTTTTGAGCCCCTGGAAGGCATAGGGTGATGTTCTCGGTTTGAATGCTCCGCCCCTGAGCATCTGTGCACCGCTTTCTTTCAAGGAAGCACCGACAGTCATGATCTGTTCCTGCGACTCCACAGCGCAGGGACCGGCAATGACCAGGAGCTTCCTGTTCCCCACCGTTACCCCGAGCCCCAGATCAATGACCGTAGAATCCGGCTTGGTTTCCCGCGAAGCCAGCTTGTAGGGCGCGAGTATGGGAATAAGTTTTTCCACACCAGGCTGTGCCTCCAAAAAGGCGAGCCTTTCCTTTCTGCGATCATCACCGATTGCCCCGAACACGTAACGCTCGGAACCTTTGCTCTCGTGAACCCGGTATCCGTTTTCCTCGATCAGTTTTTTTACCTGACTGATCTGCTCTGGTGTTGCTCCTCTTTTCATGGAAATAATCATTGTGTTCTCCTTTCACAGCGGGCCAACGGGGGGTTTCTCCCAAAGCATAAAAAAAGCCGTGGGAGGATAACCACCCACGGCCTTGTTGTTCAGTTTTTTTGAACAGATCAGCCCACAGGCGGCATCT
>CAYRCP010000563.1:0-1796 GCA_964422755.1 uncultured Bacteriovoracaceae bacterium
GGTGCATCGGAGATAAGAACCGCTGTTCCTTCACCACCGGGTTTCATGGTCATGAGAGAGAGGAGCAGGGCTATGGCCGACTCGTTTGCCTTGCCATAGGCATTGCAGACCACAATGTCGTAACCGCCTGAAAACTCGATGCCATAGTGTTCTTTGCCTTCCTTGGCACCGGCGCTGTGTGTCGCTTTGAATGGACCGGCATAGAGGTTGGTTATCTCCCCGCGGCGGTTGAGGAGACAGTCCACCTTGAAATTCAGGCCTGCCAGATCTCCTGCAGCGTCGCATTCGGCCCGCATGATGTTGCCATCGAAATTCCCCAGACCGGTACGGCTCTGATCCCGGAAGAGCTGGTTGTGGAACTGGTTGATGGTCTCGATTCCTGCAACACCTGGCATGATGAGCTTGGCTCCTCCGCCGAAGCCTACATGGACGTGGGCTGTTATGCACCCGATACCGATCTTCAGGTCACAGTCCATAAATTCTTTGTTAAACCAGACCTCTACGCCGGTGGGTGTCCTGCCGGCGCGCACGGTATTCTGGAACGGGTCGTGATTGTAAACGGCATAATTTTCAACGATATCATCACCGAGCTTTTTACGGGCATTGATCATGTCATACGCACCGTGAGAACCAAGCGCCCAGATAAAGCGGATCTGGTCCTTTTTCATGCCGGCATTGTGGAGGCATTGCAGCACATAGGGGGCAACATCTTTCACCGGTGTCGGTCTGGTCATGTCATCAAAGACAATGACCGCCTGGTTCTTATCTCGTGCAAGTTCTTCAAGAGAGGGACCTTCAAGGGGATTGTTCACCTTTTCCCGGATCTGTTCAGGACTGATACCCGGCTTGTCAAACCCGGGTGATGTGAGGTTTTCCACCTCCCACCTGTGTGGAAAAGTCAGTTCGCGTTCTGTATTTTCATACCAGAGCCTGGATGGAACGGATATTTTCGTCATAATGAACCCCCTTGCATAATGTCATTAAATAGGCATCAACCTTATTTCTCTCCATCACAGATGGCATTTTATGGATCAAAGCGGCTCTGCCCAAGCGCCAATGAACAAGAACTCCAGCACGAAACATCGTGGCTTGTACATTGCAGGACAGACGGCATTTCATCACCTCCTGCCTGGAGTGGCGAATATATCAGCACTTGAACAGGCACGATAACATTGTAGTATAATATTATAAGCTGTTTTCAATTGAAAGACATATCTGTAAACTGATATACTTATCCAATTGATATGAGAAGAGTGTCAGGGTACACAACTGGTTTTTTTATAGAACGGATATAATCCGCTGGAGGGTTTTATTGTGCGGCAAAGGCCGCTCCTTACGAAAAGAGAATCACTGTATTCAAGTTAAGCTTAACCAGGAGAGTATATGGACCCATTGAAACAATTTTATGAGATAGCAGACAATCCACAATTGTATGCTTCAGGTTTGAAGGATCGCGGCAAAAAGATCATCGGATATTTCTGTTCCTATACACCTGAGGAGATCATCTACGCTGCAGGCCTGCACCCTATGCGCCTTTTTGGGACAAAGGAGGATATAAGCCGTGCGGATAAGCACCTGCAGTCCTACAGCTGTTCGCTGGTGCGGGGAGCCCTGGCCGATGTGCTTGCAGGCAACCTTGGCTTTCTCGATGGAACCGTGTTCCCCCACACGTGTGACTCAATCCAGCGGCTTTCCGATATCTGGCGGCTCAATACGGATCTCGGCTTCTTTGCCGATGTGGTTCTGCCGGTGAAGCTCAATACGGAAAGTGCCCGGGAATATATGATAGACGTACT
>CAYRCP010000564.1:0-1791 GCA_964422755.1 uncultured Bacteriovoracaceae bacterium
CTTAAAGAAGACAAAGGAATATTTCAGCGATCCCAAGAAAGTGTATCCGTACAAGGATTAAAGATAAAGGAAGGCACAGAGGCACAGAGGCACAGAGGCACAGAGGGACTAAGGCACAGAGGGACTAAGGGCAAGAAGGCCAAAGTGATTTTTATCGAGCACAGAAGACCGAGATCCTAGGCACAAAGATATAATCGAGCAGGTGGGTTCGGGAAACAAGGCAGGACGAGCCTGTTAGCTCGAGATCTCAGGCAGGACAAGACCTGGGGAGCAAGATCTCAGGCACCAGGCTTCGTTTTCAACTACGCCCTGACAAGCAGAGGCACAATTCGGCAGGACAGCCGAATTGGACGCGCTTTAGTCGCGCCCGCAGGGCGAAGGCCATGGATGGCCTGAGTCACAAAGGCACAGAGTTTTTTTGCAGGACTCGGGGCTCATGATCTTAGGGCCAGAGGTGCAGAGGTCCAAAGGGCCAAAGTAACAGAGGCACAGAGGCACAGAGTTAAAGAAAAAAACATGCGGATCACGAAACCCGTTATCCCGCTTTAGGCCTGTTTTATACGTCGTCCCCGCGTAGGCGGGGACCCAGGAGCAAGTGAACAAATATTCTCCACCCACAGATCAATCCGAAAGAATAAAACCGTGTAATCCGTGAAATCCGTGCCAAAAAAAATAAATCAAGACTTGGAGAGCAGGATCTTAAGGGCCACCTGGCTTCGCTTTCAGCTACGCCATGACAAGAAGGGCTAAAAGAGGTGAATGGCTGTTGCCTTGAAGGAAATGTATACTTCAAGGCCTTCCCTGATTCCCAGCTCAATGAGAGACGACTTGGTCAGCAATGATTTGAAGAGTACTCCACCGGAGAGGGCATGGACTTCATAGGAAAATCCCTGGTCGATGATTCTTTGTACCGTACCTTTAAACATGTTTCTCATGCTTGAATCCAGTTGTGTATTGCTGATGATGATATCTTCGGGCCGCACGGCCAGGTAGCGGGTATTGTTGTTCGGAGGAGAAGGTATCTCAAAAGATAGATCTCCTACCTGAGCGTGTGTGTTATGGAACCTGGCAGCAAAGATATTCTTCATGCCGACAAAGTCTGCAACAAAGGTCGATTCCGGCCGGTTAAAGATGTCCTGAATGCACCCGGTCTGTTCGATTTTGCCCTGGTTCATGATCGCTGCGCGATCTCCCAGCGACAGGGCTTCTGCAAAATCGTGCGTCACCATTAAAAATGTGGTGTTGGAGGTTTTGTGAAGGGTCTTGAGCATATGCCGGATTTCTTCCCGGAAGCCGGGATCCAGCGCGGACAGGGGTTCATCGAGAAGAAGCACCTTGGGGTTTACCATCAAAGCCCGGGCAAGGGCCACACGCTGGAGCTCTCCGCCGCTGAGGGTTCCCGGATAGCGTTTCAAAAGATGACCGATATTCAGGTGTTCGATAAGCTCGGAAAACCTCATTCGTGCAGTGTCTTTGCCAATCCGGTGAAAATGCAGCCCATAGGTGATATTTTTTTCCACGCTGAGATGGGGGAACAGGGCATAGTCCTGATATACGATACTGATTCCACGTTTTTCCGGCGGCAGTTTTGTAATGTCTAGTCCGTCTATGGATATTTTACCGGATCTGGTGTTGACGAGGCCGACGATCGCCTCTAAGAGAACGGTCTTTCCTGCACCGGTGGGACCCATGAGCATGAAGAATTCATTCTTTTTTATGGTGAGTGTGATGTCCTGGAGATGAAATTCTCCCAGCTGAATGGTGAGATGTTCCGTACGAATCATTTTTCGC
>CAYRCP010000565.1:0-1789 GCA_964422755.1 uncultured Bacteriovoracaceae bacterium
GCTACCAAGAGACTTCAATGGCAGCAATCTTTCAAAACAGGGTTGAAGAATTGGGGGAGAAGGTGCTGTGTGACCTATAAGAACTCACACAGCACCTATGAAAACATTTCCTGGAATGAGATGAACAAGATGGTGAGAAATCTTTCATCATTCCTGATCTCGCAGGGCATCAAAAGCGGCGACAAGGTGGCGCTGTTTTCTCCGAACAGATACGAGTGGTGGGTTGCAGATCTGGCAATCCTGTCGGTGGGAGCGGTAAACGTCCCTATCTATGCCACCAATTCTGCCCTGGAGGCAAAATATATCATGGAGAATTCGGATTCCGTGATGTGCTTTACCGGGGAAAAGGAGCATACAGACAAGGTCCTCGAGGTAAAGAAGGATCTGCCGGGGCTTGGAACTGTGATCTCGTTCGATACCTTTGGCAATACTGCCGGTGAGGTCATGGACCTGAAAACGGCCATGAAGCAGGGAGAGGAGGCCGGAAACACCGATGCGTTCGAAGAAAGGATCTCGTCCATAAAACCCGCTGATATGGCTACGATCATCTATACTTCCGGAACAACCGGGGACCCGAAAGGCGTGATGCTCTCGCACCACAATTTTATCGCAAACGTCAATCAGCTCTATTCCGTTGACCCGGAACTCTTCAAGGAAGAGCATACGCTGCTGTCATTCCTTCCCCTGTCCCATTCATTTGAGCGGACAGTGGGGTACTACTCGGCACTCAATGCCGGCAAGACGGTTGCTTTTGCCGAGGATTTCTCCAGGATACTGAGCAATTTCCAGGAGGTAAGGCCGACGCTTATCGTGAGTGTGCCGAGACTCTATGAAAAGATTCATGCAGGCATTGTCGCAAAGGTCTCACAAGCTCCGTTTATCAAGCGGATGCTGTTTGCGTGGGCAATGTATCTGGCAAAGAAAAATCTTCCCTACATATGTGATGATCTGCCAAGAAAGGGGTTGTTTGCATTCCAGTATAATCTGGCGGACAAGATCATATTCTCCAAGTTAAAGGCCGGTCTGGGCATGGACAGGCTTCGCTTTGCACTCTCCGGCGGCGGTCCCCTTTCGGTGAGCGATGCAGAGTTTTTCCTGGGCATGGGCATCAAGGTGTGCGAGGGCTACGGTCTGAGCGAGACAACGCCGGTGACCCATGGCAACCGGCCGGATCATATTAAACCCGGGACCGTCGGTCCCCCACTGCAGGATACGATCGTGAAAATCGGTGAAGGCGGCGAGGTGCTCATAAAGGGGCCCCAGGTCATGATGGGGTATTACAGGAACGAGGACGCAACAAAAGAAGTTTTTACCGAGGACGGGTTCTTCAGGACAGGTGATATCGGTGAGATAGATGCCGAGGAGTATTTAAAGATTACCGGGCGCATCAAGGACCTGATCGTCACCTCCGGCGGGAAGAACATCTCCCCCCAGAACATAGAAAACAGTCTCAAGGCATCGAACTATATCGAGCAGGTAGCAGTCATCGGCGATAACCGGAAGTATCTCTCAACCCTGATTGTGCCGGCTTTTTCCGAGCTGGAGAACTGGGCAAAGAACGCGGAAATTAGTTTTACCTCAAGGCACGACCTTATAGAAAACCCGGCAGTAATAAAACTCTTTGAAGAAGAGATCGCCGCGAGCATGAAGAGCTATGCACGTGTCGAACAGATACGCAAATTCAAACTGCTCGATGCCGAGTGGTCACAGGAGACCGACGAGCTGACCCCTACGCTCAAGATCAAGCGCAGGGTTATCAACACCAAATATGCATCCGAGATCGAAAGCA
>CAYRCP010000566.1:0-1777 GCA_964422755.1 uncultured Bacteriovoracaceae bacterium
TTATTGTATTTTTCCCTGACGTTTCTTGCGACCTTTGTTCTCTGGTTTGCCGGGGCGTATGTCAGTTTCTTCGATGATAAAAACGGGCTGTATATGCTCCTGATGCTGCCCGGACTCATGGCGCCGTTTCTCATCTCCCTTGTTCTGATCTTTCTATCGAAAAATTCTGACGTGAAACAAGATTTTATCAACCGGCTTTTCAACCCCAAACTCATACAGCCCAGAATGCTTCCGTTGTTTCTTCTCATAATGCCGGTTTCTGTTGTCGCGTCTATCTTTATTTCACTTCTTTTTGGAGAACCGGTTTCTCAGCTGCAGCTGGCCGAGGGCTTCTCGTTTTCCTCAGGATTTGTACCGGTACTGCTCCTCCTTTTGCTTGCCGCGACTTTCGAGGAGCTCGGCTGGAGGGGGTATGCCTTTGACAGCCTGCAGGCCAGGTACAGCTTTTTTAAGGCATCGATACTTTTCAGTGTGCTCTGGTCGCTCTGGCACTTTCCGCTCATCTTTGTCAACAACTCCTATCAGTATGAACTTATCAACGATAACGTCTGGTTTGCCCTGAACTTTTTTGTCAGCATCATCCCTATGGGAATTATTATCAGCTGGATCTGCGTAAAGAACGGAAAGAGCGTCATCGCGGCGATTCTTTTTCACTTCATCATAAATATCTCCCAGGAGATCCTGAGCATGACGCAGGTTACCAAGTGTATTCAGTCCCTGCTGCTCATGGCTGTTGCCGCAGCGATCGTTGCGCTCGACAAAGAGATGTTTTTTCCCAGGGACCACCTGAGGCCGTCAGAGTTCACTGATGGATCAATCAAAAGAGGCTTCCAGCCCTGCAAGGACCCGAACTAAAAAAGGAGACTCACCCCATGAAACACTTTATGCACAGACTGCTTCATACCGCCCTCTTCATCGCCACACTGGCTATTCTCTTCATCGCCACATCCCTGACAGCTCATGCCCAAGGTCCTGACGCCTCGGAACCAGGGTTCTCAGGCAGGCTGCAAGGGGGCGCTTTTTTTGTCCAGACCGACTCTCAGTTGTCCACCGAGAGCACGAACCGCAGTATCGATGATCTTGACGGTCCAGCCGACACGCACGAGGTGATCTCGGGGATGGCATCCCTTTACCTGCGCTACCAGTTTGAAGGCGGCACCGCCGTGTATGCCGGAAACCCGCTGGAGATCGGCGAGGGGTTCGCTCTGGCCGCAGGGATGAGCCATCCCATGGATATGGGTACGCTCGATGTGGCCCTGACCTGGCTGCCCATCCAGGAGGTGTGGAAAAACCCCTATCTGACAGGCAGTCCACGAGACAAAACCGACGTGGATACCCTTGGCCTGCGGGTGCAGTTTCAGGAGATTGCCCAAACTTCCTGGGAAGCAACCTACAACATCCGTCGAATCGACATCGAAGACGACGAGATCGGCGATCTTGAAGACGATCTCGAACGCACCGGCTGGACCCACGAGCTGGGGGTCAAGTACACCCTGCCTCTCAAGCAGAACCTCGCCCTCACCCCGGAATTGAGCTGCACCTATGCCGACATCGAGGGCCGCAGCAACAGCTATAATGGCATCAAGCTCGGGGTGCAGCTGAAACGTTTCCGACCGCCATGGGTGCTCATCGGCCTGGTGTCCGGCTTTCACCATCAGTATCAAAAGACCCATCCACTGTTTGACAAGACCCGGCAGGAGTCAGGAATCACCACCTTTGCCCAGGTCATGCGTCTGAATCTTTTCGGGGTGGAACGTCTCTTCGCCAGCTTTGGTGC
>CAYRCP010000567.1:0-1769 GCA_964422755.1 uncultured Bacteriovoracaceae bacterium
CCCGACTGAACGTATAATACACGCAAGCTTACGATATGAGGAGGAATACGCATGGCCGAGGAAAAAAAATTGATCGGAAAGGTGACTCATTACTTCGGGAAAATCAGTGTTGCCGGTATCGAATTGAGCGATACGCTCAAGGTTGGAAATACCATCTCCATTGAAGGAGCAACATCTAATTTTGAAGAAGAAATAACGTCAATGCAGATCGACAATGATGTAGTACCCGAGGCAAACGCAGGAGATCTCATCGGTATTAAGGTAAAGGAGAAGGCACGAGTCGGCGACGATGTATATCTGGTAAGCTGATTCGACAGAATAACCGGCAAGCATCTTTTGCCTGATCATGGCAGTGCACAGCGTTCATGAATCTGTTTGTGTACATGGTTATTTTGTGTCGCGGACGGGTAACTGTTCAGGTTATCTGCCTGAGCAGTTTTACGTTTTCGGCGCATATTTATGGCCTGAGACAGCAGGATTATGCCTGATCAGTAAAGGGCAGCCCGGCTGAGAGGCTACGGAACGAGCAACTCCTTGTCCTGATTCTCAACAGGGGTTTCTTCTTCAACCTCAACAGTCACTTTCACAATCGGATTCTGCCCGTTTTTAAAACGGACTTCAGGCGGTGATATGAGCCGTACTTCGAATGTTGTTGTTTGTGTCACCTTGCTCAGATCAATAGGCTCTGTATTGATCACTATCTTACCTTGTTCCTTTATCATTTTCTGTGGAGCCTGAACCGGCACCACCTCGGGACTTACCAATATTCTTTTCAGCTTCAACGGCGCCGGGAGTGATTCGGTTGTCTTGACATGGAAAGGCACATTGACCGGGTAGAGCCTGTAAGCATTGATTATAATGGTTTCCGGGTCAATCTTCACCAGAGAAAGGTTCGAGGGAATCTTTATCGTGTCGCTGGAGAGCACAATTTCCTGCCCGCCCTCCTGCAGAGATGCCAGGTCTACGGATATCGCCAGGGTCGATGGTTCAAAGAGATCAAAGGCCTGGGATGGTCCTGTGAGCGTAACCGTAGCCTCCTTGTCGCGAAACCCTTCTACTTCCCAGTCCTGTGCTATCTTGCGGTATTCAATCGGCACTTGAAAATCCCGCTGTATGGATTCTTTCTGATAGCCGAAGGCAAACCACAATCCCAGGGCAAGGGTTAGAGCAACAGCCTTCTCAAAGGTGTTTTTGCGTACCCAGTAGGTGGGTAACTGTTTCCGTTGCAGAGGCACTTCCTCTTCATAAAATTTCTTGATTACATATTTGAGATCATGGGCATTTTTCACGTATCTGAGTTTACCCTCGCGGGCAAAGGCAATGGAGCCATGCTCTTCTGATGCAACGATACACAGAGAGTCACAACGCTCAGTCAAACCCAGGGCAGCAGTATGGCGAAGACCGAATTTGCCAAACTTCTTGGTTTCAAGCGAGAGAGGAAGATGGCATCCAAACTTTTGTACGCGACCGTTGTCAATGACAACCGCCCCGTCGTGACCAATGGAATGTTTGTCAAAAATACTTGCCAGCAGCGGCTGGGTCAAGATTCCATCAAGCTCGTAGCCCCCCTTGAGATGGCGTTCCAGCGGGTCTTTTCCCCGCAGCACAATAATAGCGCCAATCTTTTTCAACGCAAAATCAGTCATGGTATCGACAATAACACTCGTCTCTATGGGGAGATCTTCCTGATCATCCTTTTTCTGTGTCTTGCGGATCGATCTCCATGTTGCCAGCCGCTCGAGATACTTGCGAATATCCTCCTGAAAAAT
>CAYRCP010000568.1:0-1767 GCA_964422755.1 uncultured Bacteriovoracaceae bacterium
AAACGCACCTCGTTTCCCTCGCAAAGCTCGTTTGCACCCAGGATGCCGAAGGAAACACCGGCATGCATAAGAATCCTTGCTATTGCGGTTGCAGATTTTTTGCCCTGCTCATCGTAGGACCCAACACATCCGACATACAGGAGATATTCCTGGTCTGTATATTCAGGAATTTCCAGATTCTCTGCCCACAGCGCCCGCTCGCCGGCCGGCTGCTTGTATGGATTGCCTGCCAGCTGGATATTTTTGAGAAAGTCACGCACACCGGGTGGAATAACCCCGCTGTCGACCAGTTCGCCACGTGCGGCAACAAAGATATTTACCAGGTCATCTTTGAAAGGGAATATACAGTGCTCCATACAGTTTGCACACATGCTGCAGGAAAAAAGAATCTCCCGGTAACGCTCGGTATTTTTGATCTCCTTGTTCAGAAATGCCCTGATCAGCCACATGCGGCCCCCGGGGGAATAGCTTTCAAATCTGAACGCCTGGTGCGGCGGGCAGTTGAAGTCCCTGTAACCTTCAGTCAGTTTACAGTATCCGCAGCGAAAGCACCGGTGAATGATATCTTCATACTGTTTCATCATGAGGAGCCTCCCAGTTTCCGGGATTCATAATGCCCTTGGGATCGAGTAATTTCTTCACCCGCTGTATGAGCTGTGCCGTGTTTGGATCCATCTTCTGCATGGTGAGCTGCTGTGCCCCTGCCTCACCTTTCCAGATCATGCCGCCAAGTTCGAGCGTCAATCTGTTTGAATCGTCGAGGGCCTTCCTGGTCTTTTCGATATCCTCTTCATCTGCGCGGTTAAAGGAGTAGTTGAAGCCGAACATGATGCTGTGACACCCCAGCACCTGGTGCACATAGGAACAGACCATGCCGTACCTGTGCGAGATCTCTATGCCGCCTCGCCATGCCTGGGGAATCTTGTCGATGGGAAGAATCGCGCCGGTATACTCAAATCCACCGCCTTTGCGAAAGTCCGCTGCCAGGGCAGCCTGGGGAGGAACGTCGAGAAACCTTTTCTCCAGGGCCGGATGGAGATCGTCAATCAGCTTCATGGTCTTTCCGTCTTTGAACTTCGACAGAACCTGTTTATAGAGCTTCTTCTTGAGTTCCAGTTCTTCTTCGAATCTGGCAGCGAGAATAATGACAAAAAAAACATGATTCATCCAGTCGGGTTTTTCCTGGGTTATGAGAAAAAAATCCTCCAGGAGATCGAGATTGGTAATTTCAACAATCGCCTCAGGGATTGCATCGATATCGTCTGTGGAAAAAACCACCACTTCCCGGTAGCGCGGCTTGGGATACAGCCGCAGTGCAAGTTTGGTAACGATCCCGGTGGTGCCGTACCACCCGATGAACAGACCGGGCAGATCAGGCAGCGGGCCCCTTGCAAACCAGGCAGGACCAAGGGAACTCGATCCTATCCTGCATATTTCGCCGGTGGGAAGCACCACTTCCATACCATTTATCATGTCTGAATTTATCCCGTAGCGCGGTGAAATATGACCATGTCCCTGAATCAGGGCGTTGCCTGTCACAGTAACGGTAGGAGGCGCCTCCGGGGTTGAATGCTGCAGATCAGGGTGATGTTTTAGTAAATATGATTTCAGCGCTGCCTGTGAGACTCCTGCCTCAAGCAGTACATAGCGGTTGACCGGGTCTACCTCTATGATGCGGTCCATCCGTTTCATATCCATGACAATGCCGCCTCTGTGCGGCACCACGAGAGCAGACAGGGTGAAACCGCCGCCCAGCGGGGTAATCGG
>CAYRCP010000569.1:0-1765 GCA_964422755.1 uncultured Bacteriovoracaceae bacterium
CCGATGAGCTTTTCGATCTTTGCCCTCCAGGCGGTATTCCTCCGGACAAAAAGCAGCTCATGGATTTGAGGGTATTCCTTCAGGCTCATGTTTACGATGGATTCCATCTTCTGCGCATCACCGCTTTTCCAGGCACCCAGCATATCCGCGGACATCGCCTCGATCACCTCCAGTTCGGCAATCGTCTGTTTCAGCAGGTCTTCGGGTGTATCCGCAAGAACGCCGGAAATGAGATCGATCTGATACTCCGAAGACTCCAGGAATATCATTTCTTTTTCATCCTGCTGCGCCCTGGCAAAGAAATGGGAATCAATGCCCAGGGCAGGGTCAAACCCCATCCGCCTCAGTTCCACAGAGCTTAAGGTGACGGCACACAGCCATGGCTTGAGAGGATCGAACCGATCCATGCTCATCCCTGCCCCTTCCACCTTTTCTTTGAGAATCTCATAGGTTCCGCTGGAGATATGCTGCTTCAGGGTTGTCCCATCCTGATACATCCCGGAAGCGAGCATCTTCCTGAAGGTAGCAGGCCTGGCGAGTTCAGCCATATCAGCTTCGAACATGATACAGCCACTGGCAAGGTACGCCTTTTCGATTCGCGCATCCAGAGGATACGCGTCCTTTTTCAGGACATGAACAGACCCGAGAAGATACACCGTGTTCTCCCTGGAAGGAACCGTCCAGAGGGAAACATGTCCGGCAGGCTCGGCACAGGCATTGGTACTGATGAAAAGGCACGTAATAAAAACAAGCAGCATGAATCCGGCCGCGGGCATGAAAATGTTTTCCCGGCGTACGCTTTGATTCATTATTTAGGTCGGCTCATAATAACCGGCGCAGCGTGACTGCCCTGCACCACGCGGGTCCCGGGTTCAATGTCATGGGTAAGCCAGACATTGCCGCCGATGATCGATCCCTTTCCGATTCTCACCCTGCCGAGGATTGTCGTTCCGGAATAGATGATGACATCATCTTCCACAATGGGATGCCTGGGGATACCCTTTACCAGTTTCCCCGAATCGTCCTTGGGAAAGCTTATGGCCCCCAGGGTCACGCCCTGGTAGAGACGGACATTGTTGCCGATCTCGCAGGTCTCCCCGATAACCGTGCCCGTTCCGTGGTCGATGAAGAACCTTTCGCCGATCGTTGCACCCGGATGAATGTCGATGCCGGTTATGGAATGCGCCATTTCCGTAATGATCCTGGGGATGATGTCCACGCCAAGGAGATGAAGTTCGTGAGCAATGCGGTAATTCGTCACCGCCTTTATACTCGGATAGCAGAAGATGGTCTCTCCGGTGTTCTTTGCCGCCGGGTCTCCTTCATAGGATGCCATAACGTCCGATGCAAGAAGCCTCCTGATCTTCGGTATGGTGGCAATAAACTCCCGTGCCAGGGACACGGAACGTTCTTCACATTCCAGACAGGCCTGTCTGTCCCTGATTTCGCAGGAAAACCCGTATCCCCTTTTTATCTGTTCGCCAAGCAGCCGTTCGATCTTCTCGATATGGCTGCCGACAATGAAGGGCATGGTCCCGGTCGTCATCTCCGAGTCATTGAAATATGCCGGGAAAAGAACATTCTTGAGCCTCTCCACGATCTCCACCAGGGTTTCCAGCGACGGCATCACCCCTTGGATGGTGGGCCTGTGGTACACAGCCTCATACGAATCACTCTGGCATAATTCGTCAACAACCTTCCTGATGAGAACGTCTTCCTCACATGCGCTTTTTGACGGATCATCACTCATAATCTTACCTCCGAA
>CAYRCP010000570.1:0-1761 GCA_964422755.1 uncultured Bacteriovoracaceae bacterium
GCAGAGAAAAACAATTTATATTTACCGGGAGATACCGGTAAATATAAGACTTCTGAGCAAATTGCAAAAGTCTATGATCGTCATTCCTACGCGGAGGCTTCGAATCCAGTATTATCAACAAGTTCTGGACCCCGCGTCCGCGATGGTTTAACCTTCTGCCATTCTTCCAATTACTCGTTTACCTTAAGGCACTTAATGTATGACACGTAATTTTTATCTTCAAACAGTATTCGTTTTCAACTACGCATAACATATCGTCTCCCGATTGGAGAAAAGTTATTCAAACTCTGCGTCCTCTGTGTCTCTGCGGTGATATCTTTTCTGTTGGTTCATTTTTTTTGCCATTAGTGCACGAATTTTACAATTCAGGAACTAAAAAGCTAACAGCACCCCAACAGGGCACCTACAGCATGAATTCATCCGCCGCAGCTGACAATATCCAGAACAGGAAACCATAAAGTGTTCTGATGGGTAGCTCTCGTGGGCTGGAAACTTTTTCATCTTTGTAATCACCGCTCATTCTGATAAGAAATTTATCATAATCTCGACAATGAAGGTTTAAGGAGAAAATCATTGTTTATTCCCATCGGTGATTCGCCCAACCCGCGCAACTTCACCCCTTGGGTCAACTACTCGCTGATCTTGGCAAATGTTGCAGTGTATCTCTTTGTCACCCTGCCCCTTTCCTCTCAAGGGGTCGATATCAATGCCCCCATGCTGCGTGAATTCCTCAGACACATTGCCGATTCATTGCCATCGGGGATTTCTCTCAGGCAGGTTCTGGCAACGATTAGTGCATATGATCTGTTCACCTGGGTCCATGGCTACAAACCGGGCGCACCACAGATCGGCAATCTGTTCTTCGGCATGTTTCTTCATGGCGGATTTCTGCATCTTGCCGGCAATATGCTCTTTCTCTGGATATACGGCGATAATGTAGAGCATCGGCTGGGACGGCCGGGATATCTGATCACCTATCTGTCAACAGGGGTCGCTGCTACATTGTTTTTCTCTGTTTTCGCCGGTTCATCCATGACTCCCCTTATTGGTGCATCAGGAGCAATTTCCGGGGTTCTCGGCTTGTACTTCCTGCTGTTTCCAAAGAACAAGGTCAAGGTATTCATTGCCTTGTTTCCCATCTATTTCAATGTCCTGCTCCTGCCTGCACGCTGGGTGCTCGGCTTCTATATCCTGGTGGACAATCTGCTGCCGTTTGTCATCGGGACTTCTTCCAGTGTTGCCTTTGGCGCCCATATTGGTGGCTTTGTTACCGGCGCCGGCATTGCCCTGGCAGGAGAGAGGATTGCCTGGCAGTGGCCCTGGAGGGATAGTATGCGCCATATCGGCACGGCAAGACGCCCAGAGACCTCCTTTCAGGAAAAACCCAAGAAATCTTCTCTTGCCATGCTCAGGGAAGCCTTGAATCAGGGAACACCAACAGTGGCACTCGATGCCATCTCAAAGATGGGCCACGGCGAAATCGCCCAACTCACGCCGGATGAATGCGTCATCCTTGCCAGGTGGCTCGACGAGAAAGGTCACCCCATTGCTTCCTCCTCCCTATTGAGGAGATGCCTGGCCAGTCATCAGAAATCGGATAAACTCGCCGATGTATACCTTGCGCTCGGCCTTATGCGGCTGAAACAGGGACAGCCTACTGCGGCATACCAGTATCTACTCGATGTCTTTGAACACAACCCCTCCCCTGAGACAGCCCAACAGGCTCATCAGGCACTCTCTCAGATCAACATCTATCGCTCT
>CAYRCP010000571.1:0-1759 GCA_964422755.1 uncultured Bacteriovoracaceae bacterium
AACGGGAAAAGGACGATACTTTAGATGCGGGCAGGTGGGTTCGTGATTTGAGGCAGGGCCAAAGGGAAAGAGCAGGACGTGGGGAGCATGATCTCAGGCAGGACGAGCCTGTCAGACCGAGAACCCAGGCAGTTCGAGCAGGAGAGAACAGGATCTCAGGCAGTTCAGGACATCGGGCTCATGATCCAAGGCAGAAGGTAGAAGATTAAAAAAAATTGAATAATACCTGTCTTTTCAATATCTCGTATCTTTTTGGTTTTTTTTGCTGGCTCCAGAGCTTTGCTTCAATCCCTTTTTCTGTTTTTCCAATACTCCATTACTCCAGTACTCCATTTATCACCTAGTGCCTAAAATCCCGAGCTAGCTTGAAAAAAACTCTGTGCCTTTGTGACTCAGGCCATCCATGGCCTTCGCCCTGCGGGCGCGACTAAAGCGCGTCCAATTCGGCTGTCCTGCCGAATTGTGCCTGAGATCTTGTGCCTCAAGTCCTGAAGAACTCTGTGCCTGAGGTCAGGATCCCCCTTGCCCGATCTATTCTCCTTGTGCTATCTTGTTCTGCAGAGGTGACACGATGAAGGTGCGCAGATTCGGGGTATCCCTTGAAGAGGATTTGCTGGGCAAGCTGGACAGGCTTGTGGACAAGCACGCGTTTCCGAACCGCAGCCAGGCAATCAGGTATCTTATCCGCGATGCCCTGGTGGAAGATTCGTGGCAGGCCGACAGCGATGTTGCAGGCGTTATCGTGGTCATCTACGATCACCATAAACGCAATGTCGTCAACAATCTTCTGAACATTCAGCACGATTACACCTCGCTCATTCTGTCCAGTCAGCATGCTCACCTGGACCATGATAACTGTCTCGAGACCATTGTGCTCAAGGGCAGGGCATCCCTGATCCAGGAACTCTCTGACAGGCTCATCGCAATAAAGGGCATAAAGCACGGAAAACTCGTGATCTCCGGGTCAGTGTAAAAACCTTCCCGGATTTCAGCAAATAAACAGGGGTTATTAACGGGCTGTCGTCACGTGATCGTAGAGTTCGATGCTGGTGGCAGGCCAGATAGAGCTGTCTTTTGCGATTTCTTTGCAGAACTCTCTCATGATATCCCAGTTGTCCCGGTCATGAAACTCGTAACTGTGCCCCCACACATATAACACTGCGCAGGCACCTGCAGGGATTTCCATGTTTATGAACGACCGGGCCAGCTCAACGAGGTTGTCCTCATGATGGCAGGTAGGATGCCATTGCATGAAATTCTGCGGGAGGCTGAATTGAAAGGTGGACTGAACTGTCCGGGCATATACAATGCCGATCTTTGCGAGTATTTCGGCCACATAGTCATTATATGCCCCATACGGGTAGGAAAACCCCCGCACCGGACGGGCGGCCAGTTCGGTGAGCTTTTCCACATCCTCGATTACTTCCCTGACAATCATGGGCTCATCGAACTCGCAGAGGTTGGGGTGGGTTGCACTGTGAGAGGCAATCTCATGCCCGTCATACAGGGAGCGGATCTCATCCGGGCGCAGATATCCATGGGTGCCCAGCTTGCCGGAATTGAGGTGGAAGGATGCCCTGATCCCATAGGTATCCAGGAGAGAAACCAGTTGCCGGTCGTGTATGGTTCCATCATCATAGCTGAGCGTGACGGCCTTGTTTCGCCCCCCGGGAAAATGATGTGGTAATTGTTTATTCATATATACCTGAACTGCCTGCAAAATTCGAAATTGCCGCCTGAATCGTTATTCCTGAAAAAG
>CAYRCP010000572.1:0-1735 GCA_964422755.1 uncultured Bacteriovoracaceae bacterium
AACAATCTCGGTTCCCGCATGGGCGGCAACAGCGTCTTCGATATCAATAATGGAGGCAATCACCGCCCTTTTGCCGGTTTTTTTGACAAAACTCATTGCTGCCTCCACCTTCGGCCCCATGGACCCTGCAGGAAAATGCCCATCCCTTATGTATCTCCGGGCCTCGCTTACGGTCATTTTTTTCAGGAACTGCTCGTCATCCCGGCCGTAATTGACGGCAACAGCGCTCACATCGGTTGCCATGAGAAAGATGTCCACACCCACTTCCTCTGCAAGCTTTGCACTCGCCAGGTCTTTATCAATAACAGCATCCACTCCGGAAAAAGACCTTCCCTCCCTGATGACCGGTATTCCTCCACCGCCGCAGCAGATAACCACGAATCCCATCTCGCTCAGCGTAATAATCTCATTTTTTTCCACGATCGTTACCGGATCAGGAGAAGCGACCACACGGCGATACCCCTTTTCGGTCTTGCGCGTTGGGTAAGGCAGATGAGATGCCGCTGCTTCGGAAAAAACAGGGCCTATGGGCTTTGTCGGATTCTTGAATGCCGGTGAATTCTCATCAACGACCACATAACTCAGAAGACTGACCAGGGGCTTATGGGTTGAGATCCTCTGTTTCATCAGTTCGCTGTCCAGGGTAGACTCGATCATATACCCTATCTGACCCTGGGTCTGCGCCACGAGAATCTCCAGGGGAAGCTTGGGAACCTCCTCACAGCACTCCTGTTGAACAAGCAGATTGCCCACCTGAGGCCCGTTTCCATGGGTAATAATAACCCGGTACTTTCTCGTAAGACGTGCAATCTGGCTGAGAGGAACCTGCAGATTCCGGAACTGTTCTTCCACGCTGCCGGCCTGGCCTTTGCGAATCAAGGCATTACCGCCCAAGGCAACGAGCAGGATTCTCTTATTCTTGCCATCACCCATAGTTCACCTCAAAAATATCTGGTAAATTCAATCAGTCAGATCCCTGCAGCCGCCCCAGGAGAACCTGCTCCAGGCTCGAGCCGGCTTCGTCCTCGTATTCATATCGCACCCGTATTGCCGGTTTGTTTATCTCGAGTATCCGCGTGAGCTGTATGGGTGTGGCAAAAAGAACCAGGTCGCACTCGACATTGTTGATCGTGTTTTCGAGATCGGCTATCTGCGTGGAACTGTATCCCATTGCGGGAATGATCTTTTCTATATGCGGGTAGGCCTGAAACGTCTCCCTGATGGTCCCTGAGGCAACATCCCTAGGATCAACGATAACCGAAGCCCCGAAAGTCTGTGCGGCAATGACCCCGGCACCATAGGCCATGCCACCATGGGTAAGCGTGGGTCCGTCTTCCACCACCAGGACCCGTTTACCTTCAATCCGCTCGGGTTCGGTGACAATAACCGGAGACCGGGCAAGTACAATCTGCGCACCGGGGTTATAGGTTTCGATATTCGACCTGACCTGATCGATCTGGTCCTGCGTTGCTGAATCCACCTTGTTGATGATGGCAATATCGGCCATGCGCATATTTGTCTCGCCGGGATAGTAAAGCAGTTCATGCCCTGCACGGTGCGGATCGAACAGGACGATGTGGATATCGGGGCGATAAAATGGTGTGTCGTTATTCCCCCCGTCCCAGACAATGATATCCGCCTCGGTTTCCGCCTCGGCAAGAATCTTGCCGTAATCAACCCCGGCATAGACAACAATATCCATATCCACGAGGGGCTCATACTCTTCACGCTCCTC
>CAYRCP010000573.1:0-1730 GCA_964422755.1 uncultured Bacteriovoracaceae bacterium
GCCGGGATGTGTTTGAGCACAAGATCAAGAAGCACATTGACGATTGCCTGACCGGCAAAGAAATACATTATGGGGAGTGGTTCGACTATCCGACCTGGGGAAAAAGATACGTCATAATGAACTACTACCCGTTCTATGAAGATGATCAAACCATTACCGGGATTGCGGTCTCGGCCTCTGATATAACCGCGCATAAGCATACTGAAGAGACATTGAGAAAGACAACGAATGAACTGCTCATCAGGAATGAGATTGATCGCATTTTTCTCACTGTTGAAGATGATGCTGTCAACTCTGAGATCCTCAGGATTGTGCTCGGTGCCCTTGAAATCAACTACGGGATTTTCGGGCATGTGAATCACCGGGGAGAGAGTGTTTATAATTCCGTGATATGGGACGAAATCCAGGGGTGCTGCTCTCTTGACAGCGACGTAATATTTGTCCGGGAGCTGTTGGACGATATATGGGCGAGAGCCCTGACGGAAAGGGCATCCTTTGTTTCAACAACCCCGATCGACGTACCCCGGGGATATGTCCCCATTACCAATACGTTGATCGTGCCCATTATCTATCAGAAAGGGTTGATCGGGGTATTTATCGTTGCAAACAGCTCCCTGGGCACTGGTGATAAAGAGCAGCAATTGCTTGAAACCATAGCAAATCATGTAGCTCCGATTCTCAATGCGCGCATGCAGCGCAACCAGGAAGAAGAAGAACGGAAAAAGGCCCAGGAAAAGTTGCGAAAGACAAATGACGAGCTTGAGGAGATGGTCGCCATACGTACTGCCGAGCTCGTGGCGACCAACGAGCAGCTTGTGCGGGAAATCGAGGAACGCAAAAACGCGGAAAACGCTTTAAAAGAGTCAGAAGAATCGCTGCGAAAGCTTTCTGCAAAACTCTTCGATGCAAAGGAGGAAGAGCGAAAGCACTTATCGAGGGAACTGCACGATGGCATCGGACAGTACCTTACGTCGATTAAATTTATAACGGAAAACACCATTAACCGGGTGGAAAAGGGTCCCTGCGCTGCAGAGATGGAACCCTTGCGCACAAGTATTCCGATTATTCAGACCATCATCGATGAGGTGAGACAGATGTCCATGAACTTGAGGCCTTCGACCCTGGATGATTTCGGGATCTGCGTGACCATAGACTGGCTCTGCAAGGAATATCAAAAGATCTACGAAAACATACATGTGATTATGGAGATCGATATCACCGAGGACGAGATACGCGATGAACTCAAGATTGTCATGTTCCGCATACTCCAGGAGGCGCTCAATAATGTAGCGACTCATTCTCAGGCAACTTTGGTAAATGTCTGTGTTTCCGGGAATGTAAAGGGAATTGATCTGATCATAAGAGATAACGGTATCGGTTTTGATATACGCAGCAAAAAGATAACCCGGAGGGCAAACAGGGGGCTCGGTCTGGTGAGTATGAAAGAGCGAACTGAACTGTTCGGCGGGACGTTTCGCATAAAGTCGGCCACGGGATTTGGCACGACCATTCATGCCAAGTGGCCGAAGAAGGTTTTATGAACGGATGAAGCCTTTCTCTATGGCAAACAGCGTTAACTCTGCGGCACTGTGCAGGTCGAGTTTTTTCATAAGGTTGTCGCGGTGCTTTTGAACAGTGCGTACGCTTATGCAGAGGTAGTCTGAGATCTCACGGTTTTTATAGCCTTCGGCTACGAGCTTGAGGACTTCTTTTTCTCTGGTAGTAAGGGT
>CAYRCP010000574.1:0-1727 GCA_964422755.1 uncultured Bacteriovoracaceae bacterium
TGAGCCCGCTGGCGATGGAAACCGCGAAGGCATCCATGGCAAGGCCCACAGCAATGAAGAAGATGGTAATGATATCCATTAATCTCTCTTGGGGTTTAATACCCCGCAACATCTCGAAGATCCCGGTGATTTTTGCGGGACTGCGGGGTAGTTCATTCCTTCATGATTCATTCTCAGATGGAGCAGACCTTGCCTAAGACGACCGATGCGTTCTGGTCAAAGGGGTTTGTGCGCATGGCCAGAGAGAAGAAGTAGGGGAAGTTGCCTTTCAGGTGTCTCATATAGGCAACCCATTCGCGCACCAGGATCCTGTATGCCCGGTCGATATCACCTGCGATATGGCCGAGGTCCTCACGGGGCAGATCATCCAGGGTATCCCTGAATTTCAGTTCTTCTGCAAGGTGGAAGACGGACCGCAGGAGTTCGGTAAAGGTTTCATGTTCCATGAGGTTGGGGTTTTCCATCATGGTCAGCAGAAAATCCCTCTTGCCCACAATAAAGCATCGGAGTTCTTCCAGATTGATCATGTTGGGCTCTACCTTGTAGGGATAGGTGCTCAGACGCCTGGTCACCTTTGAAAACTCGCTGTCGGACCACTCTGTGGTGACGATGAGGTCGTTCCTGATGGTATCGAGATCCGGATCGAGATCGGAGAAATAGGCAAGCAGGTTCGTACCCATCTCGCTGAAAAAGATCCCGATGACCATATTGAGCTTCTCCAGTCGGTTCTGGCGTTCCCTCACTTCCAGGAGCTTGTGAATGATGAGCGAAACCATGAGCACTTCGATAAAGACAAAGGCGATATCGCCCACCATATAGATGAAGATGTGGTGCGCGTCGTGGAATATCAGGTAGTGTATATAATAGGTGAGTGCGGAGAGAAAAATGAGCATAACGCCGAACCATATCTGTTTTGAAAGATTTCCCATAGCAAGACTCCTCGTATTTATATAAAGCAGAGAAACCTTTGCATATCCTGACAGATCTTGTCAAATGCCCATATGTGAATATGATCCGAAGTTCGTTTGTTCACGGGGCAGTTGTCCACAGAGGCGATAGCCTTTTGATCTGCTCCTTGAAACAGGTTGGTTGCAGGCGAGAAGAATATCCGGGCAGGCCCTTTAATTTTGCCCTGCTCGCATACAGGAGAGATGTGTTTTTGAGGGAAGGGTCCGGAGATTGAATGAGTTCCTTTGCGGTAAGTTGATGGTACAGGGAAAATAATTGAAACAAGAGAAAAAGAGAAATATGAAGATAACAAAAGATTGGATCAGCGATAGGGATATATGATGGCATAATCGGTAAAATAAAAAACGGTAACACTACAGTGGAGAAATTTTGGGCTTGAATTTTTCATTCAATGCTTGTATCGATGTTAGCACTCAACAAGATTGAGTGCTAACAAAAATTGTAAGGAGGAAGGATATGAAAATACGACCACTGCAAGATCGGGTGTTGGTCAAGAGGATTGAAGAAGAGGAGAAGACCAAAGGCGGAATTATCATTCCGGATACTGCCAAGGAAAAGCCTCAGATGGGAGTAATCATGGCGGCCGGCAAAGGGAAAAAGACGGAAGATGGAAAGCTCGTGCCGATCGATGTGAAGCAGGGGGACAAGGTTCTCTTCTCGAAATATGCCGGTACCGAAGTGAAGGTCGAAGGGGACGAACTGTTAATCATGAGAGAAGACGACATATTAGGCGTTGTCGAATAATTAAGGGAGAAAGA
>CAYRCP010000575.1:0-1726 GCA_964422755.1 uncultured Bacteriovoracaceae bacterium
AGAAATCATTCATTCACCACATGTTTCCGGACAAAATTTGATATTTCCGGGGCATAAGACGATAAACAAAATAAACCTATTTATGAGGCATAATCAATGAAACGAGCGATAATTTTTCCGTTAATCATTATCTTGATCACCGGGTGTGCCGCATCTTTCAAGGAACAGCGCGAACTCTCCCGGCCCAGAGTATCCCTTGCCATGGGTAAAATTTACCAGCAGGATACCCAGGGCGCACTGATCGAATTGAGAAAGGCACAAAAGGCCAATCCGAATGATCCTGAAGTATATTACGGTTTTGCCCTTGCGTACTGGAAAGCGGGCAAGTCTGAAAAGGCATTGGAGAATGCCGATAAGACCATATCACTTGGAGACAGGCTGGGGCTGGAGCACCCGGGCTTAAAGAGTGAAGCATACAATCTTAAAGGAACCATCCTGAGCGGCATGGGGGCCAATGAAGAGGCGATGTTGGCATTTGAAGCTGCGTTAAAAGATGAACTCTACACAACACCGGAATATCCGCTCCACAATATGGCCTCTATCTACCTCGCGAACAAACAGTATGACAAGGCAAAACAAGCGGCAAGCCAGGCGCTTGAGAACAACCCCCACTATGCACCCTCCTGGGAGCTGCTCGGGAGATTATTCGTCGAACAGGGCCGAGACACCCAGGCGATCGAGGCGTTCAACCATGCAGTGCTTGAATTCCCGGGATTTATCGACGCACACTGGGGGCTTGCACAGCTCTATCTTCGCCGGGGCAACACCGACAGGGGCATTGTTCATCTAAAAGAGGTCATCCGTCTCGATCCGAAAGGCCTCATGGGCGCTATGGCCCAGCAGACCTTGCAGTCACTTCCAAAAGCCTCAGAGAAAAAATAGCATGAGTCTTCACCCCAGGGTTTGGATTACATCAGAGGACGCAGAGGATCTCGGTATAAAGGGTGATGAATTTCCCTGCACTATTGATGATCTCAAGACACTGCTCTATGAGATCCTGAGGACAGGCTCCCCGAGAGATACCATTGTACTGCCCTTTTTCAGGAAGTTTTCCGAGGTGGTCGGCCATATCCGTGACAGAAGCATAAAAGGGCCCATCATCATCTACACCAACTCCGAGATCATACAGATGAACCTCGCGGACTATGCTGCCCAGGGGGTAATATTCCTGGATTCCTCACGTTTTACCCGGCCCATGGTAATCGGGTTTATCACGTTTTTGCACAAACAGCAGGAATTGATCTCCGTGACGGACCAGCCTGACCCCTCCCCGGCCAAAGCACATCTTTTCAAGCCTTCGCTCAATCCCAAAGAAGTGAATTCTCTTTTTCGCAGGGTACTTCGCAAGCGGTTAAAGATATTGCTCACGTGCCAATTCAAGGAAACTCTGCCCACCCTGACGGTTACCTGCGATATCATACAGATGGTAGGAGAGATCGAGACCAAGCTCGTGCTCGACAATTTCAACCCGGAGGAATTCTTCATCCTCTATACTCAGTGGGGAGAAGGCAAACCTTTGAGCGGATTCCTCATGCAGGGTGATCAGACCCTCGGTTTCACCCTGAAAGTACACACCGCCCGCAGGGGAAAGATCACCGTATTTCTCCCGGAAGCGGTTTATGACCAGAAACGGAAACATTTCCGGGTGGAGCCTGATCCCAAAGATCTTGTCGCCATACATATACACCCCGGCAATGATCACACAATCACTCTTGCTGCCCGGGAT
>CAYRCP010000576.1:0-1726 GCA_964422755.1 uncultured Bacteriovoracaceae bacterium
TTATCCCGGTTCCCCGGGAGATCTGCCCGGAGGGCCGCCTGGATATTACCTGCTCGAGGATGAAAGATTTTCATCCCGACGGCCTTGTCCGGAACAACACGTATTTAAAGAACCTGTGCGAAGCAAAAGGATTTATCGAAGATTCCAACCGAAAGGGCATGGCCGTCGAGGAGATAGTCTCGGGCCTGTCGCAATGGCCTTCTCTTCCTTCCCTGGCTGTTCCGGTCAAACCTCATCCTCCTCAAAGTACTTCATCGAGCGCAGTGGATAATATCCTGAAGATGGTTGCCGTCCCGCAAGACAGTGCTGCTCCTTCGGGGGAGGCTGACTCGCTTGCCGGTCAGCTCGATTCGATAATAGAGCAGAATCTGCGTCATATCTTTTCTCATGATCAGTTCAGAAGCGCCGAGGCAACGTGGCGGGGGTTGCAATTCCTGGTGAAGCAGGCCCCGGCTGAAGCCCCTTTCCGCCTTCAGATCGTACCCGTGACTCCCGATACCCTGGAAGAGACACTGGATGAACTGTTGCCGACGCTGGTCTCCAATCTTCCGTCTCTCATCATGGTTGATCTTGGTTTTGACATCTCCGCGAGAAGCCTTGACCTGCTGGAAAACATCGCCTCTTTTTCAGAGACACTCCTTGTACCCTGCATCACCTGGATCAAACCCGGGTTTTTCTTTGCTGATACATGGCAGGAATTGAATAAGCTTCCCTACCTGCCGAATTACATGGATGATATGAGCTTTGCCAAATGGCGCAGTCTTCGAGGAAAGCCACATGCACGATGGTTGTCATTGATGTGCAACCGATTCCTGACCCGGTATCCCTACGGCAGCGACAATTCACCCCGGTTGACGCGGTTCGAGGAAGAAGCCCCATTGTGGATTTCTCCGGTCTGGGCTGCAGCTGCTCTCATGGTGCAGAGCCTCGCCAGGTATGGCTGGTCCACCCGGTTCAGCGCGGGTAGCGTTGTCCGGCTCGAGGATCTGGTCATGCAGGCCGATGCCACCGGCAAATCCCTGTGCACGGAAATGTATGTTGACGACGAGCGGGTCGATCAGCTCATACGCTGCGGCATCATGCCCCTTGCAGGCGCCTATAACACCGACAGTGCGTTTATTCCCCGTGAGACCACAGCCGGTGGTGCTGCCCTGAGCTACCAGTTGCTTGTCTCTTGCATAAGCAGCTTCATTCTATGGTGCAAGGACCATTTCAACAGAGATATTAACGCTGTGGAACTTGAAGACACGCTCAAAAAAGCCTTTTCCCTGTTCTGGCAGCAATCGTCGCAGGCAGAGCCTGAAGAACTTGAGATTAGCGCGACAACGATTGGGGGCGATGAGCGTGTAATTCTCAGCCTTTCCATAAAACCATCCCGCAGGGTACTGCCCTCGGCAGAAAGGGTGGATATAAAGTTTTATTGGTAAGTTAGCGGTTTTTCTGCCGCGGATAGATAATACTGTCCGTTACTTCAGTGAAACGACAAATACGTCCGCCTCTTCTTCCTGGGAATACTCTCCAAAGAGGATCGATTCGGGATATCCCTCCATCTTTATAAAATATGAGCTGTCCGGGCCCAGTTCGTTCTGGACGGCCCACGCACTATATTCCGTCTCGCCGAGAGAAAGCTGCATGTCCTGGATGGGATAATTCAGGGTGGATTTTTCCGGCAGCTGTCCCTTGGGACCCACTGCCTGGAACGTGATTTTTGCACCGGCCACACCGA
>CAYRCP010000577.1:0-1725 GCA_964422755.1 uncultured Bacteriovoracaceae bacterium
ATCATCGGGGCCGCCTTCATCAGCCTGTTCCCGGAGATCTTCAGACCGTTTGCCATGTATCGCATGCTCGTATTCGGTTCAGCCATGATGTTCATGATGATGTTCAGACCCGGAGGCATCTGGCCCCGTAAACGCGGTGCCGTACAATTCCGGTCGCTCATAGGGACATCCAGGAGCACCGATGCCTAAAACCCGTGCGCAAAAAGACATCGTGCTGGAAACACAGAGCCTTACCAAGATTTTCGGCGGGTTGACCGCGGTAAACCTTTTTGACCTGAAGGTCCACAAAGGCGATATCTTGAGCCTTATCGGACCAAACGGTGCCGGCAAAACCACTGTGTTCAATGTCGTAAGCGGAATATACAAACCGGAAGTCGGGCATGTATTCTTCAACGGACAAAATATTACCGGGCGGAAGCCTCACCAGATCGTCTCCTATGGCATTGCCAGGACCTTTCAGAACATCCGCCTCTTTCCCGACATGACATGCTTTGAAAACATTATGGCAGGACAGCACTGCCGGGCATCATCAGGGGTCTTCTCATCGATATTCAGGTTGCCTTCGCAACGCAAAGAAGAACAGCGCATCCGAGAAGTTGCCGAGGCACGCCTTCGCCAGGTGGATCTTTGGAATTCCCGGGATGATCTGGCAAAAAATATCGCATACGGATCCCAGCGTATGCTGGAGATTGCCCGGGCCCTTGCCTCAAATCCCGATCTGCTCGTGCTCGATGAACCGAGCAGCGGCCTGAACCCGAGAGAGACCCAGGACCTGATGAAATTCCTGACGGGACTGATCAAATCGGATGATGTGACAATCCTGCTCATTGAGCATGATATGAACGTGGTCATGGGGATATCCGACTGGGTGGTTGTCATGGATGAAGGGAGAAAGATTGCAGAAGGCCTGCCGGAAGAGATCTATAATAACCCCAGAGTGATTGAGGCATACCTGGGGAAAGATGAGGAAGAAGACTAAGATGGCACCACTGCTGAACATTGAAAACCTCCATATCTCCTACGGCGCCATCAAGGCGCTCAAGGGTATCAGCCTGACACTCGATGAAGGAGAGATTGTCACGGTCCTCGGTGCGAACGGGGCAGGCAAATCAACCCTTATGGATGCCATATCAGGTCTCGTGCCCATCGAGGATGGTACCATCATGGCGGCAGGTGAGATCTTGAACAAGATTCCGGCATATGAAATCGTACTCAAAGGAGTGTCCCTTTCCCCTGAAGGCAGGCGGGTATTCACCACGCTGACCGTGGACGAAAACCTGAGACTCGGTGCCTATACGAGGCGATCCCGGAAAAAAGAAGTGGGAGAAGCCAAGGACCGCGTATTTTCCCTCTTTCCGATCCTGGCCGAGCGGCACCGGCAGTTAGCCGGTACCCTTTCCGGTGGAGAGCAGCAGATGCTGGCCATCGGCAGGGCTCTGATGAGCTCCCCGCGGATCTTACTGCTGGACGAACCGTCTCTCGGACTGGCGCCGATTCTCGTCAAACAGATCTTCGATATAATCAAGGAGATCAATCGTCAGGGAACCACCATCCTGCTTGTGGAGCAAAATGCCAACAAGGCGCTGGGCGTTGCCAATCGCGGCTATGTCCTGGAAAATGGCACCATATCCACATCCGGTTCTTCAACCGACCTGAAATCCGACAAAAAGGTCCAGGAGGCATACCTGGGTGGGTCTGCACTCAAGAAGAAGCTCAGCTGAATAA
>CAYRCP010000578.1:0-1714 GCA_964422755.1 uncultured Bacteriovoracaceae bacterium
TTCTATACCTGGGGAGAGATCATAACCTTTACTGACGTTGACACGGCCATTTCCTATTGCCTTAACCGCGACAACTCTATCATGCTGTTCATTCTGGATGTTTTTGTCGGCAACAATAACGGATTCTATTTTCTCGATGCCATTGCCGGGAAATATCCTTCGGCTCACTTGGATACGATCATGATTACGGGAAAAGCGGGTGATGATGTTGTGGACATGTGCGTGGCCTCGGATGTGAACCATCTCCTTGAAAAGCCTGTCCGGCCATACGCTTTGCAGCTTGCTCTGCGATCCATTATCAATAAATACCTGAGATTTGCAAAAATGCTCTTGAGCGATAACGAGTTTGCTCAAAGCGTGGAAATGATCTGAAACCGGTTTTTATTTCCGGGTTGATCACGGACAGTACGCTCCATGAAGTACATATTCATGCCGGAACAGGTATAAGCTCAGTGTTCAGGGAGCAGCAGTGATCTGCAACGGTTAAGTAACCTTGTCACCGTCACATAATTCCTGCCACAGATCGTAGTCGGAAACCTTTGAGATAATGACAGCCATATGTTTTTTTGCGGAATCATACCGGAGGATATCTCCCCAGACGGTAAGATGAGGGCTGCTGAGATTGACTGCGACCTGCCTGCCGGCAAGTGTATGTGCTTTCTCTGCAGAGAAGCTGTTGTCTCTGTCCTGTGGGATTTTATCAAGTTGCAGGCTGAATCCACCCCAGCTGATATCTTTCGTCTCTGCCATAAACTTGATGGTTTCATTGCTTGTGCCTGGGGCGAACATTTCTTTGGATGACAAGTCGGGATGAATAGTGATCATAGCCGTTATCTTCTCTTGTTTTCGTGGATACTCTCTTTTAATGGAGTCCATATCTTTGTCCTGCATTCAAATTTTCGTCATTATAACAGGTTATGGCAGATAGTGTATAGTATACAGATGAGATCAGGACGCAAGGCACACAGTATTACACGACTTGGGGCTCGGGATCTTAGGGACAAAGGCACAAAGGAAAAGAACAAGACTTCAGGAACATGATTATTTCGGCCTTAGGCGCTGGGCACTAGGCGTTAGGAAAAGATTTTACCAGGGAAGCTCGGGATTCAAGGGCCAGAGATACAAAGGGCCAAAGGTCCAAAGTGTAGGAGCGGCTTTCAGCCGCGATCTTTTTTTTAAATTCGCAATCCGAAATTCGAACTTCGAAATTCTTACACCCCATACCTTGGACCTCAATTTATCCGTACGGTAGTGTCTGCCGCCTTGACTGTCCCGAGCAGTCTCTTACTATAAAAGAGTATGGAACGTTTCAACGAAAGAGGTATGCTGATAATACCCAATCCAATACAATCACGCAGTGATACTGATAAGATCCTGGTAATCAGCAGGTTGTACTGTCCGAACGGCCACAGTCTGATCAGCAGCAGGGCAGTATTCAACGGTTATCCCGGTATTATGGTAAGGGTAAAAAAAGGAGACAACAGCGGTCTGATGGCCCTGAGCCCGATCTATGGATCAAAAGCCAGGATTTGTCTCGATATCGACCTGAAAAGCGGCGAAATCATGGATCTGCATTGCCCTGTCTGTGATATTCTCCTGCCCGTTCATTCTCCGTGCCGGTGCGGCGCCGATCTCGTGGCTTTTTTCCCGACTACCAATGCCGATTTTACCAATTGTGTGGCCATCTGCAACAGGGTCGATTGTGTCAACTCCC
>CAYRCP010000579.1:0-1710 GCA_964422755.1 uncultured Bacteriovoracaceae bacterium
CGGGCTGACCCTTACCCATGATTATCCCGAGATCCTGAAGATTCCTGAAGGCAAACGGATCGCAGAAAACACCTATAACCTGCATGAGTATATCCTGAACCTCCTGGAGGAAAACTATGCGCAGATGGAATTCGGGGAAGTGAAAAAGAAGATAGCCTACCATATCCCCTGTCACCTGCGGGCCCTGGGTATCGGGTATCCTGCGGCGCGTATCTTCGATAAAATCCCTTCCCTCGAGGTCCATATCCTGGATGATAACTGCTGCGGGCTCGCGGGAAGCTACGGCTTCAAGAAAAAGAACCAGAACACGGCAATAAAACTCGGAGAGATCGCCGGAAATGCCATCAGAGATCTTGGGGTTGATGCCTTTGTATCGGACTGTGGCGCCTGCAGGATGCAGCTTGGCCACATGAGCGGTGTGACGGCCCTTGATCCGTCACAGATCATCATAGAATCTTTAAACAACGCCCGACAAGGGCACATACAAACAGAAAAAGGAGCTTGTTGTGATACATGATATGACCCCTGATAAATTTGCCGAATTAGCCGCAATATCCTCAAAGTCTCGCGCCGACATCGTTGCCATGACCTACCTTGCAGGCAGCGGGCATCCCGGGGGGTCACTCTCATCGATAGACATCTATACCCTGCTCTACCATACCATCGATATGGGCAAAGACAAGGTTGTGGTCTCTCACGGCCACACCTCTCCCGGTGTGTATTCTGCTCTTGCCCGTACAGGCCTGTTTGATCCCAAAGAAGTGATCAAGGGATTCAGAAGGGTGGGCAGCATCTTTGAAGGCCATGTGGAACCCACGGTACCGGGCGTACCATGGGGAACCGGGAATCTCGGTCAGGGACTGTCTGTTGCCTGCGGATACGCCGTTGCCGCCAGGGTCAAAAATATCGACATGGACCTTTTTGTGGTCATGGGCGACGGGGAACAGCAGAAGGGGCAGATAACGGAGGCCCGGCGTTTTATCAGGAAGTATGACCTGAATAATATCACGGTCATCATCGACGACAACATGCTCCAGATATCGGGGAACAGGCTCGATGTCATGCCGCAGGATCTGCGCAGAGAGTATGAAGCCGCAGGATTCAAGGTCCTGGAGATCGACGGACACGATCTCAAAGAGATCCATGCTGCCGTCAAACAGGCATCAACGGATGGTACTGCCTCGTATGTCATCATTGCTCATACCACCATGGGCAAGGGCGTCAGCTTCATGGAGAACAAAGAGAAATATCACGGCAGCCCCCTGAACCATGACCAGATGGAAAAGGCCCTGGAGGAACTCGACCTGGAATGGCCCCTCGAAGAGCTCAAGGCCATCAGGAACGAACCCATTGACGAAAAGATCGAAACCGCTTCATGGCCCTTCCCCGCCATGTCCGATAGCAAAGCAATCCTTTATGACAAAACCGTACTTACCGACAACAGATCGGCTATGGGAAATGCCCTGCTGGACGTGGCAAAGAAAAACCAGGACACTCCTTTTGCCGTATTCGACTGCGACCTGGCAGGCTCGGTGAAGACTGCAGCCTTTGCCAAGGAATTTCCTGAGAATTTTTTCCAGTCAGGCATCATGGAACACAGCACCGCGGCAATGGCAGGTGCGGCATCGTGCCAGGGTGTTGTTAGCGTGTTCGCAGACTTCGGCATGTTTGCCATAGACGAGACCTACAACCAGCAGCGCCTCAATGCCA
>CAYRCP010000580.1:0-1710 GCA_964422755.1 uncultured Bacteriovoracaceae bacterium
ACGGTACGGCAGGGTGCAACGCTTGCCCTGGCGAACAAAGAGTCTCTCGTTATCGGGGGTACCTTTATCACCAGCGAGGCAGACAAATACCATGCCCGCATTATCCCGGTTGATTCCGAACACTCGGCAATATTTCAGTGTCTCACCGGAGAATCTTCTCATGAGGTCCGGCGCATCCTCCTTACCGCTTCAGGGGGACCCTTCAAGGACAGGCCGCGTGAAACCTTCAGGGATATAACGCCCTCAGAGGCGCTGTCTCATCCCACGTGGTCCATGGGAGAGCGGATCACCATAGACTCGGCAACCATGATGAACAAAGGCCTTGAGATCATCGAGGCCTTCTGGCTCTTCGGGATAGATCTCGAGACAATCCAGGTCGTCGTGCATCCCCAGAGCATCGTCCATTCCATGGTGGAGTTTCACGATATGAGTATCAAGGCGCAGCTGGGCATCCCTGATATGAGGGTAGCCATTGCCTATGCGCTGTCCTGGCCTCAAAGGATGCAGCTGAAGCTTAAAAGCCTTGAGATCGAAGACATGCTCAAGCTCGAGTTTTTCCCGCCTGACGAGGAGAAATTCCCGGCGCTTAAACTGGCACGCTCGGCCATGGAAAAACCAGGCACATTGCCGTGCATTATGAATGCCGCTGACGAAATTGCCACCCGTGCCTTTATGAACGGGCGCATCCGGTTCGATCAGATAATCGGCCTTGTGGAAAAAACAATGGACATACTGTCGGATTCAGCGGTAAAGAACCCGGACGAATTGATCGAACTTGACAGAGAATCAAGAAAAATAGCGGAGAGTGTATTACCATGACTACAATTTTTGCCTTTGTTATCGTTTTAGGTATCCTGATATTTTTTCATGAACTTGGACATTTCCTTCTGGCCAAGTTCAATGGGGTGGGGGTTCTGAAATTCTCGCTGGGGTTCGGTCCCGCCCTTATCAAGAAACGCATCGGAGAGACCCAGTATCAGATCTCGGCTATCCCTCTGGGAGGCTATGTGAAGATGCTGGGGGAGAATGACACCGGCGAGGAGGAGATCACGCATATCGATCTCGAGCGGTCGTTTTCCAGCAAGGGGCTGGGAGCCCGTGCAGCAATCGTTGCAGCAGGCCCGACATTCAATCTCCTGCTCGCTGTTGTGATCTATACCATTATTGCCTGGTGGGGTATTCCCACATTCGCACCCGTTGTCGGCGGACTGCTCGATGACTCGCCTGCATACAGCGCCGGTCTTATGGCCGGAGATACCATCGTCTCCATTGATGGAAATCCTGTCGAGGTATGGGATGATATCTCTTTACTGGTCAAGGATATCACCCCAGAAAACAAGGTGAAAATGACCATCGAAAGAGATGGTAAGCTCTTCACCGTCCATGTAACTCCCACCATGATCAAAGATACGAATATCTTTGGCGAGGAGATCGAACGCCCCATGATCGGCATCACCCGCGGCGATGAGATCTTTTCGAAAAGGCTCGGGTTTATCTCCGGCATCGGATATGGTGTAACCAAGACATACCAGGTAATCGAACTCACGGGCATTGCCTTCTGGAAGATTATTAACGGCTCTTTAGATATCAAGAAAAGCCTGGGAGGACCTATTCTTATCGCTCAGGTATCCGGCGAAACATTCAGGGCCGGAATCCTGCCGTTCTTTTTCATGATCGCCTTTGTCAGTATTAATCTCGGCATCATAAATA
>CAYRCP010000581.1:0-1705 GCA_964422755.1 uncultured Bacteriovoracaceae bacterium
CGTTGTAAATAACGATATCCGGCAGTCCGTACAAGCTCACCCTTGTCTCACCGCAACCATCAAGGGCAGGGATAAGGCTTTTCATGACTGTTTCAATACCCGCCTCACTGCCGTCCAGACAGTCCCAGACAACTACGGCAAGCCGGTTCCGGGCCAGTTCCAGCGCAAAATTAGCCAGGAAAAATGACTGCATGAGGCTCGAGCCAGGACAGTATACCTTGATGGACGTCTTTTCCGGATGGGCCTTTATCGCCTTCATCTGCCGCCCGGCTTCATCTCTCCTGCCTCCGGAGAGATAAAACTGCGACACCTCCTCCAGGCCTCTGCCCAGTCTGGTCTTGTCTTCCATAATCAGTCTACTTCAATATACGAATTTTCTCCGAACTCACTCGCCACCCTGTTGGGATTATCGGGATCGGTCCGCCAATGACCGTCGACGAAGAATTTATACTCATACCTGCCTTTTGTGAGCGGTACGAGCTTCTGCCAGAGGCCGGTCCCCTCCATATTCTTGAGCGGGGTATCGTTCACCTGCCATTCATTGAAATCCGCCACGACATCGACCTTCTTGGCATCCGGCGCATAATAGGAGAACAGCACCCCTTCACCTGTTACTACAGGACTGGGTACATGGATTCTCTGTGTCTTGTTGAGTTTTTTGACCTTCATCCTGTTGATCTCTTTGGCAAGAACCATATAATCCCGGCATCCGCTCGAATCTTTTGCATAGTTGAGGATGCTTATGCCGTGTCCGGCAGCCTCTTTCAGTTTGACATTCTGGTTGATCACGGTCTCGAAAACATTACCTCCCAGGTGTTGTTTCATCTCGTGCAGAGACTCATGGGCGATCTTTGTTCTGCGGTCAAACAAGGTGGCAAGGGCGTTTACCGTTATCTTCTGGCTCCTCTTGATATTGACGAGATCTATGGTCTCCATTATCTTTGACAGGCCGTGCAGGGCAAACAATCCGCTTTCAATGGGTATAATCACCTCCGAGCAGGCAAACAGGGCATTAAAGGTAAGTATGCCGATATTCGGCGGACAGTCGATGATGATGAAATCATACTTCCGGGAAAAAGCCTCAAGGATATCGGAAAGGTAATATTCCCGGTAATCTCTCTGGAGCAGGATAGGCTCTGCAGCGGAGAGCATGACATCTGACGGCAGAAGATGCAGGTGTGAAGAAATCTCTCTGGTGACATCCTGCGGCACAATCGCATCATGATCCTTGCCGACAATCAGATCATATATGCTTTGCTGGTAATCTCCGGGTATAAGTCCCAGGCCCAATGTTGCATGTGCCTGCGGGTCCATATCCACCAGCAGGACCTTTTTGCCCAGATGAGCAAGACATGCGCTGAGATTAATCGCTGTCGTGGTTTTACCACACCCCCCCTTTTGATTGATAATAGCAATTGTTCTCATAAAACCCTCCCCCTACATAATTAAATCTCAAGTGAAAATATCATGGTGAGTCAGTGCTGCACATGAGCTACAGAAAACCCCCTCCTTGCAATCCCGGGGCAAAACAACGTGACAACCAAAGCATGTGAAGGCTTGACCAACTTCTCAGCGCGCCCCGGACATCATCTTTCAACAGAAAAAAAATTATCACGGTGCACGCAGCATGTCAATAAAATGATTGGTAATTTTCGCAAGAAAAATAAACGGTAAAATACCTGCAAATGCAGTGTTGAACATGATT
>CAYRCP010000582.1:0-1692 GCA_964422755.1 uncultured Bacteriovoracaceae bacterium
GATACTATATCGACAGCTTTGCCTTGAAGCTGCCCATATTCGGCCCGCTCATCAAAAAGGTTGCGGTGGCAAAATTTACCCGGACCCTGGGAACCATGATATCGTCCGGGGTTCCCATCATGGATGGCCTGGAGATCACCGCCAGGACATCAGGCAATGTGATCGTGGAAGACGCCATCCGGGCAGTTCGAACAGCCATCAGTGAAGGAAAGTCCATGTCAGAACCCCTTGCGCAGACCGGAATCTTCCCTGGCATGGTGGTCCAGATGATCTCGGTTGGTGAAGCTACCGGCGCAATGGACCAGATGCTCTCAAAGATCGCGGACTTCTACGACGAAGAGGTGGACACGGCTGTCGAGGCCCTTACCTCTGCTTTAGAGCCTATGCTCATGGTATTCCTCGGCGGTATTATCGGATTCGTCGTGGTTGCCATGTATCTACCCATATTCCAGATGGCGGGCAGTGTGTAGATAACCCCAGCCAGAGCTTCAAGAAATATATTCCGCCCGGAAGGCAGTGCCTTCCGGGCTTCTTGTTTAAAGAATTTCTTCACATCCCCCCAAAAAACCGAACTCATGTTGACCACAAAGATTTCCGCAGTATAATATTATGTATATGAATTGCTGATTGCAGCCATGTTCTGGAGATCCGGTGATACAACTTTTTGCAAAGATTCTGAAAATACTCAATTCGGAGACAGATCCGTATCAGATAAGCCTCGCTGTTGGCCTGGCAATGATTATCGGGTTCACGCCGCTCATGAGCCTTCACAACCTTGTTGTCCTCCTGTTTGTCCTTATATTGCGGGTGAATCTCTCCACCTTTATCGTTTCCTGGGCACTATTTTCCGGCATTGCATACCTCCTGGACCCTTTATTCCATATAACCGGTCTTGCGCTGCTTACCGCAGACTCCCTCGAAGGATTATGGACTGCCCTGTACAACATCCCTGTTTTCAGGATTGAGAGGTTCTATAACTCAGTGGTAATGGGAAGCCTTATCGTCTCGGCCTTACTCTTCTTCCCCGTGTATATTTGCTCAAAACACTTGGTTGCCCGTTACCGCAGGCACGTTCTGGCCTGGGTGAGGAAAACAAGGATCATGAAGATGATAAAGCTCAGCAAATTCTACAAGACATACACTTCGCTGAGCTTATCAGGGGACGGCTCGTGATGAAATGGCTGCGGTGGAAAGGTCTTATTGCGTTCATCATTATCACCGCCCTGCTCCTGTGCTTCTGGTTTATACTGATCGACGCCATTGCCCGAAGCGCCATGGAAAAAACTGCCACGGACCTGGTCGGTGCAGAGGTGAATATAGATGATGTCGACCTGAAACTCTCGCCTTTGGGTGTTACGATCCGGGGAATTGAAGTAACGGATCCGGACAATCCCCAAAAAAATGCCGTGAAGATAACATCCCTTGCCTTCTCCCTCGAGACCATGCAGCTCTTCCTCCGCAAGGTCATTATCGATGAGATGAGTATCACGGGCATGGCGTTCGGCACAAAACGCGACAAGCCCGGGTTCATCAAGAAGGCGAAAAAGAAAGAAGAACAACCCGCCGGGGAAAAAACAACTCTCTTCGAGGCGCTGCCCAGCTTTTCCCGGGACGATATCATAAAGATCCTGAAGGATGAAGACCTGAAAACCCTCAGCCTTATACAGAGCATCCAGGAAGAGACACAAGCAC
>CAYRCP010000583.1:0-1690 GCA_964422755.1 uncultured Bacteriovoracaceae bacterium
ACAGGACATCCTTCTGCTCACTGGATATACCGGTTGTGGGCTCGTCAAGGATCAATACCCTGATCCCCAGTGAGAGCAGCCTCAGGATCTCCAACTGCTGCCTCTCTCCTATGGTCAGGGTTGTGATGGGAGTGTCCGCATCAAGAGAAAAGTGAATGGATCGACTCAGCTCCTCAAAGCGTTTTCTATAGAAAGGTTTTTTGTTCAGCAGGATACCGGGTTGCCCCACCATGAAATTGTCCAGAACAGACATGACCGGAAAATCAAGCGGGTCCTGATAGAGCATGCCGATCCCGAAATGGGATGCCTGTGCAGGGGTGGAGTAGTTCAGGGGTTTGCCATCGAGCAGAATCTCCCCGCTGGTTTTATGGAGATAGCCCGACAGGATCTTCATGAGCGTACTCTTGCCGGCCCCGTTCTCACCGAGAATACCGTGAATCCTGCCCGGAGCAATGGCAAGACTTATGCCGTCATTGGCTTTTACATCCCAGAAATGTTTATGAATATCCCGAAGTTCCAGTGCCATTGTCTTTTACTCTTCTACCGTTTTCTCTCAGGCAGCTCATCCGCCTTCGGCGTATTCACAGCCTGACCTGCGGGTTTGAACCCATATTTTATCTTTTTAGTTTTTTTCTATGTCTCTGTGCCGTTGGTCCTTAGGCTTCTTTCCTTTCCCCAACGCCCACGAAAGGGTCATTCCCTCGCAGGAGGGAATCCAGGCCCATAATCAATGGTCGCGGCTGAAAGCCGCTCCCACACCTTGCACCTTAAACCCTATACCTTATACCCTATTTTTTAATCTTCTTTTCCCAGCGCCCAGCGCCTAACGCCTAGAGCCCAATATCCACAAACACAAAGTGCAGGAAGCATTTGAATACCTCCTGCACTCTTGCTCGTGTATCCAATAAGTTATCTAAGCATTATTTTGCGCTACTCTGTCCGAGCATTCCTTCCAGGAGTTGCTCCATGTACCAGATCTTCTGGTCTGTGGCAACCTCGCCCGCTTTCAGGAATGTGCTGCCATCCTGGTAGTTGAGCGGACCTTTGAACAGGTTTGCCTTGCCTGATCCGAGATCGTTGATGAATGCAGCCAGTGCCTTCTTCGCATCCCCGGAAAGGGCATCACCTTCCATGAACCCCACGGTTGAGGAATCGTGATTATTGATATCCTTCCAGTCCGGACTGAGCAGAATCCATTCGGACTTCCACGACCCGGCCATAGATTTCTTCACGAGGTCGACATATGCCGGTCCCCAGTTGAAATACGGAACGCCCAGACATACCTTGGACCCGCCTTCGCATGCGCCGACATAATCATACGGGATGGCCCATGCCTGTTTCCCTTCCAGCACCTTCTGGTTTGCGACAACAACAGCCTCGGTGGTATCGATACCCGAGACTACAACGTCAAAACCGTTATTGAAGAAATTCTGTGCAACCTGGGTGGGATCTGCCGTTACACCCGGGATATTGAACCAGAAACCGATCCAGGTCACCTGGAAGGTAAGGTCCTTGGGGTCCTTTTTCAGAACATTTTCCCATGCATACCGGGCACCCAGATAGCACGACGATGCAAGCCTGCGGGTCTCTTCATTGATGAGCGGGCCCAGATAGGCGATCTTGCCGGTCTTGGTAGTCATGGCTGCAGAAAATCCTGCCATCATCTTGCCATATTCCATGCGTCCGAAGA
>CAYRCP010000584.1:0-1687 GCA_964422755.1 uncultured Bacteriovoracaceae bacterium
TACTCCTTTATTCCATCACTCCAAATAAAACTGCTTGCGCCTGAAAAGGCGCTCCTTACACCTTAAACCTTATACCTTGAACCCTGTTCCCGCCTATACAACCGTTACCCCTTCATAGAGATCATCCAGGAGGCCCTCGCGGTCCATCATGACTGCGCGGGGGAGATAGTCGAGGATGTCTTCTGCCGTGATCCCGTCTTCTCCATGGTCAACAGAGGCAAGGTCGCCGGATACGCCGTGGAGGTACACCCCTTTTCGAACGGCATCGAAGATATCGAGGCCGAGGCCGAACATGGCGGCGATGGCTCCGGTCAGTACATCGCCGCTGCCTGCTGTTGCCATACCCGAATTGCCGCTCACATTGATAAAGACCCTCTCGTCCGGATACCCTATCAGGGTGTGGGCGCCCTTCAATACCACAATGGCATTCAGCTTTTTAGCCACGCCCTGAAGGATTCTGATTTTGTCTGCATCTATGTCGCGGACGGGTATCCCCGTGATCCTGGACATCTCGCCCAGGTGGGGTGTCAAAATTGTGGGGGCTGAGCGTTTTCTGATAATATCCAAGTCCTTGCACACGGCTGTTATGCCGTCGCCATCTATGAGCACAGGCTTCTCGATATTTGCTGCCAGTTTCCGAACGAGTTCCGATGTTTCCTCATTCAGAGAGAGTCCGGGGCCCATGACCACCATGTCCATGTTTTTGCTGATCTCCAGCAGGGCATCCTTGTTCTCATAGGAGATGCTTCCTGCTCTGGTCTGTTTTTGTGGAAGGAAGACGATTTCGCTGCCTTTATTTGCGATAAAGGGTGTTATGGTCTCAGGTGAGGCAAGACGTGAGTAGCCGCCACCTGCCTTGAGAAAGGAGCGAGCTGCAAAATAGGGGGCTCCGTAGTATTCGGCAGCACCTGCGATAAACAGTGTGTCCCCGAAGTCGCCCTTGTGGCCGCTGCTATACCGGGCAGGCAGTTCCGGGGGAATGTTGACCTCGACCTTGATCTCGGGGTCAGTGTACAGGGCTGGGGGAAAGGATATGTGCGAAACATAGAGCTTTCCAGCCAGTTCGTAGCCCGGCATAAGCAGGTTTCCTCTTTTGGGCAGACCAAAGCTCACCGTATAATCGGCCTGGACCGCTGTCCCCATGATTTTTCCGGTATCTCCGTTTACTCCCGAGGGGATATCAAGGCTCAGGGTGGTTTTATTGCTTGCATTGATGGCATCGATTATCTCTGCGTAGAACCCGCCGACTTCCCGGGCAAGGCCTGTTCCGAAGATTGCATCGACAATGCCGTCACCGTGGGCAATGTCGCTTTCAACAGAAGCGGCAGAATCGATGGTTCTGATCTCTATGGGCATTTTTGCGATGATGTCCAGATTCATCTTTGCCGTTCCGGTGTATTTTTCGGGATCGCCAAGGATAAATACCTTTGGTGTGCCGCCGTTGGAGTGGATCTTTCGTGCCACGACAAACCCGTCTCCGCCGTTATTGCCGATGCCGCAGAAGACCAGGAAGGTCTTGCCTTTGATGCCGAACTCGTTTTTGAGTACTGAATATGCTGCCATGCCGGCATTTTCCATGAGCAGGCTGTCTGCAATACCATAGGTGTCAATTGCCGCTTTATCCATAGCCCTCATTTCATGTACACTGCTCACCTTCATCATTTCCTGCTCCTTGTAAAAAGAGATT
>CAYRCP010000585.1:0-1685 GCA_964422755.1 uncultured Bacteriovoracaceae bacterium
GACATCTTGTAGACCTTTACGACACCCTTGATGACAAGATAGAATCCGTTGCCCTCATCCCCGTCAAGGAAGATGATCTCGCCCTTGTTTACATGTTTCTCTATCGTCACGCCCCGGACCTCTTTAAGGTGCGTTTCACAAAGCCCACCGAAGAGCTGGCTTTTTGACAGGATATCAAGAAATTCATTCATGTGGGCATGTCCTTTTTACCGGAGGAAATATTTATTTTGCCTTAACATAAATCAAGGAATGGTGCCATGGATTTAGCTAGTATCCAGTGAATAAAAAAGAACCGAAAAAAATTATTCGAGGAGAACGCACATGTTTTGTTATCAATGCCAGGAAACAGCGAAGAACACCGGGTGCAACATAAAAGGAGTCTGCGGCAAGACCGAAGAGACGGCAAACCTCCAGGACCTCCTTGTCTATGTCTTGAAAGGGATCTCGATCTATGGGACCATTGCAAAACAAAAGGGTGATGCGGATAAGACACCCGGTTTGTTTATTGCCCGGGCGCTGTTTGCCACCATCACGAACGTGAATTTCGACAATGACAGGTTGAGAGTACTCATCCAGGAAGGGCTGCAACTCAGGGAAGAACTCAAGGCAAAGTATGCCGGCTCTGCAGCTGAAGACCTGCATGACTCTGCCGTATGGTTTTCAGACAATCCTGCTGAATTCGATAAAAAGGCTGCTCAGGTCGGCATTCTCCAGACAGACAATGAAGATGTCCGCTCGCTGCGGGAACTCCTCATCTACGGGCTTAAGGGCATTGCCGCCTATGCTGATCACGCCGCTATTCTGGGCTTTGAAGATGAGAAGATCTATGACTTTCTGATGGAGGGTCTGGTTTCGACCACAAAGGACCTGAGTGTGGACGAGATGGTGGCAATGGTCATGAAGGCCGGTGAGTGTGCCGTGAGTGGAATGGCCCTGCTGGACAAGGCCAATACATCGGCCTATGGAAATCCCGAGATCTCGAAGGTCAATATCGGCGTGGGCAGCAAGCCGGGAATCCTGATCTCCGGACATGATCTCAAGGACATGGAGGAACTCCTGGAACAGACCAGGGGCACAGGCGTGGATGTGTACACCCATGGCGAAATGCTGCCCGCAAATGCATATCCTGCATTCAAGAAATACGATCATTTCGTGGGCAACTACGGAAATGCATGGTGGCAGCAGGCTGAGGAATTTGCGTCTTTCAACGGCCCCATACTCATGACGACCAACTGCATCATCCCGGTCAAGGATTCCTATAAAGACCGTATATTCACAACCGGAATGACCGGATATCCCGGGGTAAAGCATATTGCAGACAGAGATAATGGTGGAGTGAAGGATTTTTCCGAGCTTATCGAACTGGCAAAGACGTGTCCTCCGCCTGTCGAGATCGAGACAGGTGAGATCGTGGCAGGGTTTGCCCACAACCAGGTCCTTGCCCTGGCCGACAAGGTCGTGGAAGCAGTGAAATCCGGCGCCATCAAGCGCTTTGTGGTCATGGCGGGCTGCGACGGACGTCACAAGAGCAGGAGCTACTACACGGACGTGGCCCGGGAACTCCCCGATGATGCGGTTATCCTGACCGCAGGCTGCGCAAAATTCCGCTACAACAAGCTCGACCTTGGTGACATCGGCGGTATTCCGCGGGTGCTGGACGCCGGCCAGTGCAACGATTCCTACTC
>CAYRCP010000586.1:0-1684 GCA_964422755.1 uncultured Bacteriovoracaceae bacterium
ATATAAAACAGCTTCAGCCTGACTACGTGAGCAGTTACATAACCTGAAGAGTTACGAAGAAAGAATCAAAGAGGTGCTCCTCTTGAGATTTTTGCATAGTATGAATTCTATTTACCTATGATTGTAACGGACAGGCTGATTCACCTTGTTTCCGCCCGGGGTTGTCTCTATAATGAAACAACGTTTGTTAACAACTTTTTCCTACATAACCGCAGGAGGTGAATGATGAATCCAACAGCCCGGGAAGGTATGGTCAATGTCGGCGAAGGTGTCAAGCTCTTGATGTCGCAGAGCCTTGTGGACAATCCGAAGGCGGTGGTGATCATTGTCCACGGCCTGTGCGAACATGCAGGGCGTTACGATTATGTGGTCTCCCGTCTCAATAAATTCGGCTACAGCGTGTATCGCTATGATCATCGCGGACACGGGCGTTCCGGAGGCGAAAAGGGATATCTCGAGGATTTCCAGCTCTACACGGACGATGCCGACAAAATCGTGGGCCTGGTCAAACAGGAATGCCCCAATATCCCGCGGTTCATGCTCGGGCACAGCATGGGCGGCTTTATCACTGCGGCCTACGGGGTGAAATATCCGCGGCAGCTCACCGGACAGGTGCTCTCCGGTGCGGCGGTTATCCTCCTGCCCCTGTTTGCGGATTTTGAATTTCTGGACTTTGACGCCGTGGCCCGCGAGCCCATTGCCAATGCCCTGGGCGACATTATATCCCGCGACCGCGAGGTCGTGAATGACTATGCAGCCGATCCGCTCGTGCTCAAAGAGTTTACTACAAAGCTAATGGGCGAGGTTTTTATCAACGGGGCCAAATGGCTCATGGAAAACATGGGTGCTTACAGATATCCCTGCCTGATTCTCCATGGCAGTGACGACCAGATCGTCACCCCGGATGCCTCGCAGTATTTCTATGATCATATCTCCTCAGCGGACAAACAGATCAAGATTTACCAGGGTCTGTATCACGAGATCCTCAACGAACCCGAGAAGGACAGCGTGATTGAAGATATCCACCAGTGGATTCATGCCCGGATCTGATAATGCACTCTTCGCGGTATCCAAGAAGGGCCGCTTAATGTATTGGATGTGCATCGATAAAGCTCAGCACATCCTTTGAAAGGAGTTCCGGCGCCTCCAGTGCGGTCATATGTCCGACGCCCTTGTACTCGATCAGCTGTGCTCCGGGTATCTCTGCTGCCATGAGCCTGCTTGATTCAATGAACATATCATCCTTTTCCCCGTAGATGATAAGCACCGGGCATTGCATGTTCCGGAGATCTTCCACTCGCGGATCGGGATCGGTATAAAACGACCGGATAAAGTCGGCTATGATTGTTCGATCACCCAGTTTTACCATCTCGTGCGCAGCCGTCATCAGCTCTTCGGTATTGTCTGATTCCACAATGCCGCGGAAAAACGGCCCGGGGTTGATCCTGAGCCCGGCCATGATCTGGTCCCAGTCGTACTTTTCAAACCATCGTGCAAATCTGTGATGAAACTTTTGAATGGTTTCCGGGTCTCCGGGGACAGGGGAGGTGAAGGAGCCAGTGTTGGTGAGGATCAGGGATGCAATACGGCCGGTATCCTTCATGGCATATCTGACTGCGGCAAAACCTCCGGTAGAGTGCCCCAGGAGGTGAAAGCGCTCCAGCCCCAGGTGGTCTGCCAGTGC
>CAYRCP010000587.1:0-1678 GCA_964422755.1 uncultured Bacteriovoracaceae bacterium
TTCTGATCTTTCGCATCGGGCAGACGTGCGCCTAATTTGATGGAGATGGCATCGCTCAGAGATATGTCCTTCATATTCAAGTCAATGGCATCAACAATGACCGGGGTTTTATTCGGCTCTATGTAAAGGACCTTTCCATCCCTGATCTCGAGATCCTTGACGATAAACACAGCTAAAAGCGGGGAAACGGAATCCGGTGCAGAATTATTTATTGCAGCACTATCCGGCTTTTTTGATGATGACTCTCCTCCCGAGGGCTCAGTGCCGTTTTGCTGCCCTCCCATGAGGTCGTCAAAGTTGAAAACCCCTGCTGCATTGCGCTGCACACGGACAGAAGGTTCTCTCAGCGCAACCTTTTTTATCTTAACCTGTTTCTTCAAAAGCGGCAGAAATTCAAGGCTCACCTGAACAGACCCGAGCTTCAAAAAATCTTCCTGAGAGAATTCAGGGTTGTCTGCAATGCTCACCCCCTGCATCTCTGCTCCGATTCCACCGAGGATGGTCAGTTTTATTTCCTGGAAATCCACATCCCGGTGAATCTGCTGCTCTACGCGCGAGACAATGGTGCCTTTGTATTTATTCAAGTCGATAACATGCGGAGCAAGTAGTATTGCAACAACAAGCGCAAGAACGATTATGAAAATACCGATGGCAATCTTCTTCATCTTGAGATCTCCTTTTCAAAAAAACCGGGCCTGCCCCGCATCGGGACAAATGGCAGCGGCCGGGGGTTTCTTAAGACAAACCCATATGGACCAAAAAACCATGGACTTGAATAGTTCATAACACAATCAACGATCTCGGCGGCACCGATGACACCTCCGCGGTCGAATGTATCTTTCTCCGGCAGGACGAGCCCCATTTCTTTCACAACCCAGTCATATCCTTTTTCATCAAAAATACAGCCTGCATGAACGAGAAATTCTCCCCGGAATGCAGTTCGCCACGTGCGATTCTCCACATCCTTATATCCCTGAACGATCAGCCATGCCCACGGCTGTCTGATGCTCAATACCAACATTGTTCTCCTATTATACCAGTTCATAATGGAAGGTAAATGGTTAAAGGTAAAAGGTAAATGGTGAAGGCTGAACTGTCTCACTCCCAGCCTGACCTACGTTTGTGAGGAAAGATTACCCTTTATAATGGAGATCCTATTATTTGTCGCCGTCTCCCGACAAATAATAAGTTTTTCCCTCTGCGATCTCTGCGCCTCGGCGGTGAGGTCTTTGTTTAAGTTATTATCAGTTTAGGTTTTTAATTTCGAGATTCCAAATCCGAAATCCGACATGTTTTTAATCTCCTGCCTGAGATCCTGATCAAGCCTGCTCGTCCTGCCTGGGGTTTTAAGCCCCAAGTCCTGCTCTGCCTTCCTTGTCACGGCGTAGCTGAAAGCGTAGCCGGATGCCTGGCATTTAGTGCTTCCATAATAATCTATTCCCTTCTTGATCTTTTCCTTCTTTCAGCCAATATAATTCATAAGACCTTTATTATAAGGAGGGGATACCATGTTTATTGTCCATGTTTTCATCCACATAAAGCCGGAGCATATTGATGCATTCATTCAGGCCTCAAAAGAGAATGCACAAAACAGTATCCAGGAGCCGGGCATCGTCAGGTTCGATCTCATCCGGCAGACCGACGACCCTGCCCGCTTCGTGCTTGTGGAGATCTACCG
>CAYRCP010000588.1:0-1675 GCA_964422755.1 uncultured Bacteriovoracaceae bacterium
CTTATTCTGGAAGAGCACGCCGATCTGCTGGTGATCGGCCATGAAAGCAGAACGTTTTTTGAGAAATTTATCCTGAACGGCCAGGTGGAGAAACACATCGACAAACTCAAGGAAGAGACGGGGATCGATGTCGTGGTGGTGGAGTGATCATGGAAAAAGGATATCGTATGGATTGGCCGGCAGCGAGTGGTGACTGCATGAAGCATGCAACATGAAAGATAGTGGGTATTTCATGTGCCTGAGCGAGGTATTGCCATAAGATAAAATATCTTCTATGGTTCATGACGTATGTTTATCCCCGCTACTCGACAAGAAATGGATGCCCTGGGATGGGACCGCCTGGATGTGGTCTTGGTCTCGGGTGACAGCTATATCGATCATCCGGCCATCGGTGCGTCCGTTATCGGACATGTGCTCCTTGATGCAGGATATCGTGTAGGGATCATTGCCCAGCCCGATACTGATTCAGATGTAGATATCGCCCGTCTTGGCGAGCCTCTGCTCTTCTGGGGCGTCACCGGCGGAAGCATCGATTCCATGGTTGCCAACTATACCGCTGCAGGCAAACGTCGTAAGAGTGACGACTACACACCCGGAGCCATCAACAACCGGCGTCCTGACCGGGCATTGATTGTCTATTGCAACCTGATAAGGCGTTTCTTCAAGGATACATGCCCCATCGTCCTCGGGGGGATCGAGGCGAGCCTCAGGCGGATCGCCCACTATGATTACTGGTCAGACAGTATCCGCAGATCGATTCTTCTCGATGCCAAGGCGGATATTTTAGTCTACGGCATGGGGGAGAAGGCTGTACTGGAAGTGGCGGGAATCCTCAGGGAGGATCAGGATATCAGCGGCATCAGTGGCATATGCTATATTGCAAAGGAAAAACCTCCTTCCTGTATCGAACTGCCCTCGTTTAAGGATGCATCCGCAGACAAGCTCGCCTTCATCGAAATGTTTCGGCTTTTTTCTGACAACACAGACTGGCTGAGCGCTCAGGGGCTGTGCCAGCTTCAGAATACGCGATACCTGGTGCAGAATCCGCCGCAGAAACCGCTGACGGGTAAGGAACTCGATAAGGTCTATGAGATGGATTTTGAACGCGAACTGCACCCGGTTCATGTGCCGCAGGGTGAGGTAAGAGCCCTGCAAACCATCAGGTTTTCTCTCACCACGCACCGGGGGTGCTTCGGGCAGTGCAGCTTTTGTTCCATCGCACCCCATCAGGGAAGGACGGTGGTCTCCCGTTCCGAGAGATCCATTGTCAAAGAGGCGCAGCAGTTTACCGGACACCCTCGGTTCAAGGGCACCATTGCCGATGTGGGTGGCCCGACGGCAAACATGTACGGCATGGAGTGCGGAGGCAAAGCTGCTCATGGCGGGTGCAGGACAAAACACTGTCTCTTTCCGGAGGTCTGTTCCCTCCTGCGCGTTGATCACAGTGCGCAGATCCGTCTTTTGAAGAAACTTCGGCAGATCCCCGGGGTGAACAACGTGTTTGTGGCCTCGGGTGTCCGCCATGACCTGGTGATGGCCGATACGAGACATGGTGAGCGCTACCTGGATGAACTGATCAGACACCACATCTCCGGACAGATGAAGCTCGCACCGGAGCATACCGAAGATGAAGTGCTTTCCTTTATGGGCAAACCCGGGAAAGAATCCCTGGTCA
>CAYRCP010000589.1:0-1660 GCA_964422755.1 uncultured Bacteriovoracaceae bacterium
TTGATCCTGCTGATGGAGCCGATTTCTTCTCCCCTGGGGTTACTGACGCCGGTGAACAGTGCGGGGGAGCTTATAATTACCGGGCTTTTGGTAAACAGTGCATATTCCTTTGTGTGAGATACAGGGCTTACGCAAAAAGCATCTGATTTTTCAGATTTGACGAGCAACCGGACTCTCCGTCTAGGATACCCGCGGTGTTCCACCTGCAAGCCCAATCTCTCAGCAAGGATATTATTTAGAACCTCTACCAGAATGCCCGTTATCTCACCGTCTTTACGGTAGCTCAACGGCGCCAGACCTTCATCGTAATTGATAATAATACCGGTAGGCATCTCAATTTCGACGATTTCCTGCTCCGGCTCTATGGTGTTCTGCATACTTTCCAACGGCTGATCCTGTGAACATACCGGGGCTCTCCACAGGAGAACACTTACGCAGAAGACAAACAGCAACATCACCTTTCTTCTGTAGAGGGTCATACGTGTTTTCATATATCTTTCCTCTCAACGATCATTGCATGCAGCACGACATTCTCTCAAAATCTTATCTTCACCCATATCTGTTTGCCGGCTGTCCATGCTTGCAGCTTTGCACTGCCAGTATCATATCAGATATTCACCTCTGATGCAGGCATATAGTCCTGCCGGAGGGGTGAAAAGACCTCGATTGCCACGGAATCTTCGAGTATGACTGCCCCATGTTCCACGTCAGCCGGGATACACCAGCAGTCACCCGATCCTGCCTCAAATATTTCTTCGCCTATGGAAAGCCGCATTCGACCAGACACCAGGTATCCGGTCTGCTCGTACGGGTGTGCATGCCCGGGCAGCCTGCTGTCTTTTGTCAGCCTGAATTCGCACATCAGGGTTTTCGCCCCGTATACCAGTGTCTTGCGCTCTATCCCTTCGAGAGCCGACAGGTATCCGGCATCATCCTTTTTCCGAAACATGGGCAACTCCTTAAGACCTGCTTTTTCATGGGAAACACCAGCAAACAACGCCCTATGAATCGTCTCCCTGTTCCCTGAGAAATTTATATATCGCGGAGAGATCGCTCTGTGCAAGACCGCGCCTTTTTGCCAGCGCATATACCTCCTTGATAACATTGACTCCGGGCAGCGAGAGCCCCTGCTCATATGCACTTAACGATGCCAGGTGCAGGTCTTTCTGCACCCACTGCAGCGGAAACTCGGGACTGTAATCGCCGGTTTCCATCTTTTTCCTCTTCAAGGCCATCAGGGGGGCCACAGCAGGTGACGAGAGCAGGACATCAAAGAGCATTTTCTGAGAGATGCCCAGGGACTCGCCCAGGACCATGCCTTCTGAAAAAGCGAACATGGCCTCACCGAGCAAGAGATTGATCACCATCTTCATTGCCGAGCCATGGCCGTTTTCCCCGACATGGACATACTTCTTTCCCATTACAGCGAAATACGGTGCACACCCATCGACATGAGCTGCGTCTCCTCCCACCAGAAACAGCAACTCGCCTTTGACCGCCGGTATCTTGGAACCTGACACCGGGGCATCGAGGAAACCCACCGAGTGTTCCCGGCAGCGCTGTGCCATCTGAGTAGAGAACGACGGGTTTACCGTACTGCAGTCCACCCAGATAGTGCCGGGCTTCATGGCGGCAAGAAATCCGTTGTCCCCGCAGGAAA
>CAYRCP010000590.1:0-1646 GCA_964422755.1 uncultured Bacteriovoracaceae bacterium
TCCACAACGGCTCAAAGATGCTGTTGGCAAACCGGAAAAACATGATGTTCTGCACGGTTTCCTTGCCCAGATAGTGGTCCACCCGGTAGATCTGATGCTCTCTGAATATCTCGAGAATGGCGTCATTGAGCTGAGCAGCAGAGGCACGGTCACTTCCGAAGGGTTTTTCCATGACAATCTTCGGTTCAATACTTCCTTCACAGAGCCTGCTGCCCTGCAGGTTTCTTATGATGGCAGGGGCAGCGGCAGGAGGTACGGCAAAGTAGAAGATCACCTCTTTTTTTAATTCTGCATTATTCACACAGGTATGGTTTATCTTCTCGATAAGCCGCTGAAACCCTCCCGGACCGGTAAAATCGGCTGAGATATAGGAGATGTTGGATCCATAGGCGGCCCACATATCATCTTCAACCGGGATTGAGGAAAAAACCTCAAGAGACGCCCTGAGATAATCCCGGTACTGTGCATCACTCATCTCGGGGAGGCCGAAACCGATGATGGAGAACTCCTGCGGCAGGGCGCCATCGTGAAACAGGTGGTAGAGCGAGGGCATAAGCATCCTTTTGGTATAGTCTCCGGCACCGCCGAAAATGACGAAGGCAAACGGATCAACCTTGATATCGCTGAGGCTGGTGTCGCATTTTTGTCTGGATGAATTCTTTTTCTCAGGATAGTTCAGGATAAGGCGTTCCACGGCCCCTCCTTATTCAGTCACTGTCCCGCTCAGAGGACATGACCTTTTCCAGCCTGCTTGATTTGATCTTTTTATACACTGCCGGGATCAGTGCAAAGGCCCCCAGCAGGGCAAAGGACAAGAGTACCCTGGGACTTGCCACCTCGCCCAGAGTGTTGATCGATGCAATACTGGAGCCGGCATTGGCATATACAAAACTCCCGGGGAGTATCCCCACCATGGTCCCCAGGACATAGGTTCTCATGGGCAGCCCCGTGATCCCGCAGGCCAGATTGACGAGAAAAAACGGAAACAGCGGAACAAGACGCAGAAAAAGCAGGTACGATAAAGCACTCTCCCTGAGCCCCTTATCCAGAGACTCCATCTTATTGCCGAAGGTATGAACCACCCAGTCCCGAAGCAGTGTCCGGGCAAGCAGGAAAGCCAGCACGGCCCCGGATGTCGCCGCGATATTCACCCACACCGTGCCGGGTAACGCCCCGAAGATCGCCCCTGCCGCCAGTGTCAGGATCGCTGCACCCGGGAGGGAAAGTGCCGTCTGTGCCGTGTATACGAGAATGAAGGAGATGATAAAGACAAGCTTATGCGCCCCGTAGTATGCCAGCAGGGCATCCCTGTTTGCCTTGAGACTCTCCAGGGTGAGAAATCTGCCCAGATCGAACAGAAAAAATGCCGCGATGGCACAAGCCACCAGTGTGACAATGATGATCTTTTTTTTCATTCAAAGAGCTCCCTGCCCGTCACCAATTCCCTCTATGCACCTCTTACCCGGCAAGATCGATGTGATTGTTATGTCGTATCCTCTTCTCCATGGTGCAGCTGCATTCCGCTTCCATCGAATTTTTTATTTTCTAGTAACTACAAATAGGTCTCAGCCCACGCAGGTGCAAGGCCGGTGGATAGATAATCATGATTCCTATGGTTCATCACAGTAAAGCATACCTGGATCATT
>CAYRCP010000591.1:0-1632 GCA_964422755.1 uncultured Bacteriovoracaceae bacterium
TGCCCGGGACCTTGTGATAGAACGAGAATCAAAAATAATAATCTTAAAACATTTACGAATATAGCTGAAGCACAACGGACACTTTTTCATCCTTCGTTGTGGCCAGCTGACCATGCCTGTTAGACGGTAGGTGTTTAGCCTGTTAGAAAAAGATGTTCCTGGTTTCCCCGATTCTTAATTGGGGTGAACTGCCTGGATCGATTTCTGCAGCACCTGCTGACCAGCTTGATATGCGGCAATCTTCCAGAAAAGCTGCGTCAGCAGCTTGCCATTGACACTGTGTGTTATGGTATATTAAGCATACTACTATGAATTATTCGAACATCCACGATATCATTTCCCCTCGCTATCCCCGACTCATCGAGGCGGTCAAAGACATTATCGAGGAGGCGGAAAAGGCTTTCAACGAAAACAACTATCCGGGCATCGAGAGCTCTTCCCTCTGGGATCACACACTTCAGGTCGCCTCCATGGCATCCAGTATCGCGCTCAAGGAAGAGATCGATGTGTTTATACCTGTGGTCGTGGGGCTGTTTCACGATACCGGAAAGTTCTATCAGGGCCAATACCACATCACCGACATCCCCGAGGAACAGCATTCCCGGATGATAGCCAAAGAGGTCCTGCGTCAGCACGGGATGCCTCACGATGAAATCCAGGCCGTGGCCGATGCCCTCAATGCCCTCTACAATGATACGGGTGCCGGCCCACAGGCAAGCAGGATCGTCCATGACGCAGAGTTTCTCACCAAGCTCGGACACACGGGTATCGCACGGTTCTTCGTCAAACAGGCTCTGCGAAAAAGGAACCTCGATGAGATCATCAGACTGGCGCTCAGCAAAGAACTGACCTATGCCCACAATGCGGCTTTTACCATGCTGACCTCTTCGGGCAGGAATATGGCAAGAACAAAGGCAGATTACACCATCGGCTATTTCGAAAACCTGCTGACCGAGCTGTGCGAGTTACAGACCGCGTGCTTCAGAATCGAGCGGGTGAAGGTCCCCTGTACCTGCCAAAAGAGTCGCAGTGAACCTGTCTCCATGATCGATATCGTGCTCGTCATCCCCGAGGGCTGCAACGAATGTGGGGGAGAGATTACCTATGCATTCTCACGAAAACCGGACATCAAATGCGAATGCCTCGTAGCCGACATGCACTGCACCTGCTGTGACATGTGTTACAGCCTGTCCTTCTGCCTGCCGGAGATCTCAAGAACCTGAAGGTACCCGCAGAGGTCTCATTGTTTTCCTTTTTTACAGGCAGTGTAATGTGGACCTGTCCCCCGATAGATTTACAGACAATAGCGGGTCGTGGATCAACCCGCTTGGTTTGGACAGACCCAGTCATTGCTGTATTGAATCAATGGTACAAACCCGGGGTGGCCCTTGGACCTCATTCCTTAAGATCCGCAAGAGTCAGTGGGATCTTCGACCAGCTGCGGCGAATCGAATCTGAGCTCTTTTTTCCGCAGCGCCGGACGGATTGACATGCCCGTTGAGCAACTTATTATTATGTTACTGAATAATTTTTTATATGTTGAGAATCCGAGCCTTTGATATGGATTAAAGGAGGCGTATCCGACATGAAGAGACAGGGAATTATCACCGCAGCGGCGCTGTTCGTCGCAAT
>CAYRCP010000592.1:0-1631 GCA_964422755.1 uncultured Bacteriovoracaceae bacterium
ATCTACCCCGAAGAGCCTTTAACCCCCGTGGTGAATTTCCCGGCGCAGCCCTGATATGGAAACAGGAAGAACGTCCATGAAAGGCAAGCCAGTATCTTCAGATACACGACAGACACCCAGGCGGTTCATCCGGATCAAAAACGAATTGTTGTCGAGCCCGGTCATGCTCTGCATCGAGCGGGCAGAACTCGTTACCGAATTCTTCAAACATCATGACAACAAAAAAGAGCCCATGGTGATCCGCAAGGCCAGGGCCCTGAAATATCTGCTGCAGAACAAATCTGTCAGGATATTCGACGATGAACTCATTGCGGGAAATGTGGGAAGTAAGCGAAAATCCGCTATCATACAGCCTGAGCTTGCAGGGGTCTTCATGTGCGAGGAACTGCTGTGGATCGATAAGAGAAAGACAAATCCGCACCCGAGCCCCTGGTCTGACAGGATCAAGCTGCTGACAAAGGTTATTCCCTACTGGCTGACGAGGAATATGGCGTTTCGTGCATTCAAAGGTCGAGTGGGACACCTTGTGAACTATGTCGTGGAACAGCTCAACGCAACATACTACCTTATCAACGAAGCCGGCGGCATAGGTCATTTTCTCCCTGATTATGAGAAGATGATCCGGATAGGGATCAGGGGCTACCTGGAATCCATCAAAGACGCTGATGGTGAACTTCATCAGGCAGCACGGATTGCCTGCGAAGGACTGGCTGATTATACCGAGCGCCTCTCGAATGAGGCTCATCGCCTCTCCCTGCAGGCACACGACCCGTCTCGCGCGCAGGAACTCAGGGAAATCGCGCGCATCTGCAAAAAAGTCCCATATGAGCCGGCCGGCAGCCTCCATGAGGCCCTGCAGTCCCTCTGGCTGACCCATATGACCGTGTGCCTCGAGGGGCTCAATTCAGCAGTGTCTTTCGGCAGAATCGATCAGTATCTCTATCCCTACTATCACCGGGACATACAAAACGGGACATTAACACCGGATGCCGCACTCGAACTGCTCCTGTGCTTTTCCGCCAAGACCACCGAGCATGTGTTTTTACTTTCCGGGAGAACCAGCCAGTATCATGGTGGTTATCTGGTCGCCCAGGCAGCAACAGTGGGAGGCATGGACACCCAGGGTGATGATGCGGTCAATGACCTCACCTACCTCTTTCTCGATGTAATGGAGATAGCCGGCCTGAGAGATCCCAACTACATGGCCCGCATCCATGACAATTCCCCGAAGGAATATGTGCAGCGTGCCGTGGATGTGGCAAGGAAAGGCAATGCTGTCCCGGGGCTGTTTAATGACGAATCCGCCATAGCATCGCTTACCTCACACGGCTATCCGATCGAGCAGGCCCGCGATTACGGGATTGTCGGATGTGTGGAGCCCTCTTTCCCGGGCAGGAGTTTTTTCTCGACAGATGCTGCACTCTTTAATCTGCCGCTGTGTCTTATCCTTGCGCTGAACCAGGGAAAGCGATTGAATTCGAGAAGAAGACTCGGAGCAGCCACCCCGCCTCCGGCAACATTTTCCTCCATGGACCAGGTCATCCATGCCTTTCAGACCCAAGTTGACTACATGGTTGACCGCATGATTCGCGATCTCCACGTAATTGAGCAGGGAAACCGGGATTATCACC
>CAYRCP010000593.1:0-1630 GCA_964422755.1 uncultured Bacteriovoracaceae bacterium
TCATAGCCCAGTTTTTTACGGCCTTGCCCTATGCAAGCCGCATCATGAAATCAACCTTCGACTATATCGATCCGAGGATGGAATTTGTTTCGCGCTCACTGGGATATTCCATGTTCGAGACGTTTATGAATATCTCTTTGCCGCTTGCAAGGAACGGCATTATGGCATCTACGGTGATCGCCTTTGCCCGGTGTATCGGAACCTTCGGTACGGTCCTGATCCTTGCCGGCGGCACCTATATGAAGACAGAGGTGCTGCCCATGACACTGTACCTGAACATCTCATACGGCAACATGGGCATGGCTCTTACCAGCGGAATTGTCCTCATGGTGGTTTCGTTCATTGCCATTTATATATTTGAGAAAGCTGAGGTGGGATTATGAGTTTTCTGACCATAGAGGATCTTTCCATCAACCTGGGTGAATTTCACCTCAAGGGGATTTCTTTTGCTCTTGATAAAGCGGATTACCTGACCATTATCGGGCCTACCGGTGCCGGAAAGACCATCCTGCTGGAAAGCATTATCGGCTTCTGGAAACCGGATACCGGGCGTATTTTCCTGGAACACGAGGATATCACCCGGGAGCTTCCGGAAAAAAGAAGGATCGGGATTGTCTACCAGGACTATGCGCTTCTGCCTCATTTTACGGTTTACAGGAATATCGCGTACGGCCTGAGAAAGATGGAAAAGAATAATATCAAGGAAAAGATTCTTGATATCTCCTCCTCCCTGAGCATCGATCATCTCCTGCACCGGAAACCCACGACCCTTTCAGGGGGAGAACAGCAGCGGGTTGCACTGGCCAGGGCCCTGATCGTAGAGCCGAGACTCCTGCTGATGGATGAGCCCCTTTCGGCATTGGACCCGAAAACCCGCAGGGAGACAAGGACGCTGCTGAAACGTGCCATACAAAAACAAGGTACCACGGTTATTCACATAACCCATGATATGAAGGATGTGTGGGCGCTGGCAAACAAGGTCGCAGTCTTTCGTGAAGGATCAATGCTTCAGTTTGGAGAACTGGAAGAAGTATTCAAGCGGCCCAAGTCTGAATTCATTGCAGATTTTGTCGGTGCAACCATCCTCAACGGACAGGTAACGAAACACAATAACGGGGTGAGTGTGGTAAATGTTGATGGGTTTGAGCTCTCGAGCCTGGATCATGCGCAACCGGGCATGCAGGTAAAATTAGCCATCCGGCCGGAAGATATCATAGTCACAAAAACCCTTCCCCGTCAGATCTCGGCGCAGAATATCCTCGAGGCAAGACTGGATGATATTGTCAGCGAAGGAAAGACCTGTATCTTGAAGCTTGTTTCTCACCAGACCTGTCTCGATGTACTGGTGGCAAACAATGCCGTTGACCGTCTGGAACTTAAAGTTGGAGATGCCGTGTATGCCATTATCAAAGGCTCCAATGTGAGGATTGTTTAGGAAAGCTTGATCTTCAGGATATACCCAGCGAAGATATCCGGGTATTTCAGGGCACAATGACGCAGAAATGAAGTTATAGGCTAGACTGAAGGCTGTTAGTAAATAGCTGTGTAGCTGCAGGCTGCCGATGAAATGAGCTTCCCGACACAGCAACCCTCCAACCTTGCTCACGGGCAGGTTTTTTCTTTGTGCCTC
>CAYRCP010000594.1:0-1625 GCA_964422755.1 uncultured Bacteriovoracaceae bacterium
TCGGCAGGGGGCACTCGGCCATGTTTTTCTTTTCCTATCCGTTTAACCGTGCAGACAAAGAAGACCTCGAAAAGGTCGGCCATGCCCTGGAGGAGACCAATGCCGCGGCCCTGAAGCTCGGGGGTATCCCCTGGAAGACAGAGGCCTCCGGCCAGCAGCTTATCCTGCAGCAGATGGAACCGCAGACAGCTTCGCTCATGAAAAAAATCAAGGAACTGTTCGATCCGAACGGGATCATGAACCCCGGGAACTGGGAGGTGCACTAGATGAACAGCGAATATGCAGAACTGCTTCACAGATGTTTTCGGTGCGGGTGGTGCAAGCTCCCGACAAACTACCAGGATTTCAACTGCCCCGCATACTTGAAATACCGGTTCGAGTCTTTTTCTTCAGGGGGCAGGATGTGGCTCCTGCGGGCATGGCTGGATGGAGAGATCGAGACATCTGATCGTTTCAGCCAGATCATGTTTTCCTGCGTCACCTGCAGGAACTGCGTCGAGGCGTGTGCCCTGCCCAAGATCAAGGACAAGCTTGTGGATATCTTTATTGACGCACGCTCGGATCTCGTGGAGCAGGGCAAGATTCCCCCGGCTGTGCGTGATTATCTCAAGGCCATGTCAGTAAACGGAAATCCCTATAAGATGCCGCAGGAAAGGCGGGGTGCATGGGCAGACGGGCTCGGTATCGATCGTTACACGGACCAGGAATACCTCTTCTATGTAGGAGATGTGGGTTCCTATGATGAACTGGGGATGAAAATGGCCAGGTCTGTTGCAGGGCTCTTTACCTCAGCCGGGGTCTCATTCGGCATTCTATCCGATGAAGAGATGAGCGACGGCAACGACGTCAGGGCTGTGGGAGAGAAAGGTCTGGCCGATTACCTTGCAGAGACTAATATCGAACTGTTCAACAAGAAAGGGGTGAAAAAGATCATCACCCTGTCCCCCCACGGATACAATGCATTCAGGAATGAGTATCCGAGCCTTGGCGCAAATTATGAGGTGTATCACTATACACAGATCATAAACCTTCTTCTGGGCAGCACCATCTCGCCCGGAACGCTGGGGGCGAAGGTCACCTACCACGATCCCTGCTATCTGGGCAGGTGGAACAATGAATATTTTGCTCCCCGCAGGATCCTTGGCTCCATCAAGGGCATCGAACTCGTGGAGATGGACCGGAACATGAACAATGCCTTGTGCTGCGGCGGGGGAGGGGGGAACTTTTTCACCGATATGCTGGGCACTGGTAAGGACGCCTCCAGCAGGGCCCGCGTACGGGAAGCCCTTGATACCGGGGCGGAAATTATCGCAGTCGCCTGCCCGCAGTGCTATAAAATGCTCGATGATGCCATCAAGGCCGAAGGGGCGGACAACGCACTAGAAGTCAAAGAGGTGTCACAGCTGGTGCGTGAATCCCAGGGTGTTTATTCGTAGAGCACTATTTACCACAGCATCACAGGGAAGAGCGGTTTTGTACCGGTCGTGTAAGGCCCTGCTCTGGTGGAAAGATTTCTCTTATGGTGAAGCTTTCCGGGGCAGGGTCACGGTAAAGGTGCTGCCCTTATCCGGGGTAGACTCAACGGAAATAAACCCGCCACAGGCCTCGGCGATGGCCTTTGCCAG
>CAYRCP010000595.1:0-1614 GCA_964422755.1 uncultured Bacteriovoracaceae bacterium
GTCCTTTTTAGTTTTCAGACATTAAATCCTTTTGCTTTCTTATTCGCCTGCATTCGGAGTAAAAAGCTGTTTATTCATGAGCTTGAAGTCTCCGATCAGCTTCTGGGCATCGGGGGATACAAACCACAAAGCGAGCTTGGTGGCAAGATCATATTTCGCATCTTTGCACCGTTGCGGGTTGACCGGCATGATGCTGTACTGGTTGCGCAGTGACGCATCACCCTCCACGAGGATGACCAGGGGCGGATTGCCCTCCAGGTTTGCCTCGTATTTGATGTAGGTTCCCCTGTCGGTCATGGTATAGGCGTCGCGCTCAGCAGCTATGTTGATAGTATTGATCATGCCCTGGCCTGTCTGGATATACCATTGTTCCTTGTCAGGCAGCGCGATCCCGGCATCCTTCCATAAAAGGATCTCTTTCTTGTTGGTGCCGGAGTTGTCGCCCCTGCTGGCAAATTGTGCCTTTTTCGCAGCAACGGTCTTGAAGAACTCATTGATGTTTTTGCCCTTTACGCCCGCTGGATCATTTTTCGGGCCGATGATGACAAAATCATTGAACATGATCTGCCTGCGGTCCACACCGTATCCATCAGCCACGTATTTTTTTTCTGCGGCCGGTGCATGCACGAGGAGGACATCCACGTCGCAGTTTTTTCCCAGTTCCAGGGCCTTGCCCGTACCGACGGCAACCCACTGGAGCTCGATATCGGTGTCGGCAAGAATCTTAGGGGCGAGATAGTCGAGGAGACCGGTGTTGTCCGTGCTGGTGGTGGTTGCCATTTTCAGTACATCTGCAGCAAAGACGGACTGGGCGCCCGTCAACAGCAGGAGTACTACCGTTGCCAATGTTACAAGACTAAGTGTTTTTTTCATGTTCCTGTTCCTCCTTGGTTTTGTGTGTTTTCCTGTTTTTTAGAATACAGCACCCGGCCGGTTTCCCGGGGGGTGAGTCCTTTCATATTCTTGAGGATATCCAGAAAGACTTTCGAGCGGATAAATTCCACCAGGGTCTGGATCGGGCGATCAAAGAAGGCATCCTTGTAGATCACCATGTCGAACCGCTCTTCATAGAGCTTGTGGAAAGACAGAGAGGTGTTCAGCGCAAGGGTTTCTGTGGCGATACCTGCATCTGTCTGATGAGAGAGGATGTGATAGGCCACATCAAAATGGGTGTACGCTTCGATTCCATACCCGATGATGTTGCGTGCATCGAGGCCTTCTTCGGCAATGATGCGGTCCACCAGGTTCCTGATGCCGGATTTTGCCTGCCGGTTGATAAAGCGCAGGTTTCGATCGATGATGTCCTTGAACGATGTCACCTCGGAGGCGGTTGATATGAAACCGATGTTCCGGTAAAAGAGATTCATCACAACAAGGTCGTTTGGATCGTCAAATATCTCCTGAAGAAAGGGGAAGGTATAATCGGCTGTTTCCGGATCATAGAGATGGCATAGCGCTATATTGCAAACTCCCTCTTTAAGGAGATTGAGCCCTTCTCCGCTGCCGACGCTCGATGAATACACCGCAATATCGGGATGCAGCGAGTGAAAGAGACCCTGCATCATGGAGATGACCGGGTCATCGGAGCCGGACAGGAGAATCACCTGCCTGTCG
>CAYRCP010000596.1:0-1585 GCA_964422755.1 uncultured Bacteriovoracaceae bacterium
CGATACGGTGATATGAACAGCTAACAGAACTCCATACATTGTTTTTTCATCCTTTAAATCGTATTATTCTCTCAAACGATGCTGCATCGAGGCTGGCACCGCCAACCAGTGCACCGTCTATATCTGCTTGTTCCATGAGCGAATCGACGTTGTCGCCTTTTACGCTCCCACCATAGAGAATCCGCATGCTGTCCGCAAGCCCTGATCCGAACATGTCAGTAATGACCGACCTGATATATGCGTGGACTTCCTGGGCCATCTGAGGGGTTGCTGTCTTGCCGGTGCCGATTGCCCATACGGGTTCATAGGCGATAACCAGGGTGTCTGCCCGGGCTGCATCCATGCCTGCAAGGCCCTGCCTGACCTGTGTTCCCACGACAGCGAAGGTTTTGCCTGCCTCGCGGTCTTCAAGGCGTTCACCCACGCAGACAACGGGGATCAACCCAGCGTTGAGCGCAGCGAAAACACGTCTGTTGACCGTTTGATCGGTCTCGGAGAAATATTGCCTGCGCTCGGAATGGCCGATGAGGGCATAGTGAACACCGATGCTTTTGAGCATGGGTGCGCTGATCTCACCGGTATAGGCACCCTGATCCTCAAAGAAAACATTTTGCGAACCCACCTGGACAGGTGTGCCGTCAAACGCCCGGGCGAGGGCCTGGAGGTAAACATACGGAGGGCAGATGAGCATGTCCCTCTCCGTGATATCCGAGACCTTCTTTACGAAATCATCCGCAAAGGCCATGACTTCATCCAGGCTCTTGAACATCTTCCAGTTACCGGCTATCAGGGGTTTTCTCATGATATGGTCCTATTCCTCAAGCGCTTTTACACCGGGTAGTTCCTTGCCGCCGAGCATCTCCAAAAATGCACCGCCTGCAGTTGATACAAAGTCAATTTTATCCATAATCTTACTCTTATGCAGTGCAGCATCTGTATCACCACCGCCCACAATGGTCAATGCCTTTGATGATGCGATAGTTTTTGCGATCTCCATGGTTCCTTTTGAGAAGGCCTCGATTTCAAAAACACCCATGGGGCCGTTCCACACGATTGTCTTGCAATCTTCCAGCGCCTCGCTGAAGAGTGTTATGGAAGCAGGTCCGATGTCGAGCCCCATGAGAAGGGAAGGAATCTCCTGAATCGTCGTGGTGCTCACGTCCTGAGATTCTTTTGGTTCCGGGGCACACTGACAGTCCACAGGCAGATAGAGCTTTACCCCTTTTGCCTTGGCCTTTTCCATGATCATGTGGGCAGTCTCGATGAGATCATCTTCTACGAGAGACTTGCCGATATTCTGGCCGAGCGCCTTTACAAAGGTAAAGGCCATACCGCCGCCGATAATGATCTTGTCTACCTTTTCCACGAGATTTTCCAGAATCTCCAGTTTTCCCGAGACCTTTGCCCCTCCGACGACAGCGGCAAACGGCCGCTTAGGGTCCTTGAGCGCCTTGTTGATATGTTCCACCTCACGAAGCAGGAGGAACCCGGCAGCTGTCTCTTTTATATAATCGCAGATCCCCACGTTTGAAGCATGGGCGCGGTGGGCAGTGGCAAAGGCGTCGTTCACGAAGCAATCACCAAG
>CAYRCP010000597.1:0-1583 GCA_964422755.1 uncultured Bacteriovoracaceae bacterium
CCGCCAGCTTGGCTGCATACTCCGCCACCAGGGTAACCGGTGTGTCCGGACCGAAAATCACATAGGGCAGCTTGAGATATTCCAGTGTCTGTTTCAGGGAAAGCAGCCCCTTGATCAGCCGCGGCCCGCCCCTGCCCACAACAACGGGAATGTTTACCGGCCCCTTCTCCTCTACATAATTGATCAGTGCATCGCCGATGGCCTGGAAGGTCACATCGATAAAGGTGTTGTTCGCCTTGCCGCCGAGAATGAGCAGCAGTTTTGCGTCTTTGAGCTTGTGGTCAAAGCAGATCTTGGCGGTTCCCAGCATCCTCTCATACGGTGGATTGCCCCCGAAATCAGAGAGGAACATGGGGTCGCCCCCGGCGATTTCCAGTGTTTCGCAGATAATGGTCGATGCACCCCCGCCAAAGAGGATGGGGAGGATTTTCGAGCCGCCCAGGTCTGAAACGTGAGCCTGGCCCTGGTGGGAAGATGCACTCCATGCAGCCATCTCCTCTTCAAAGGCAGAGGTGTTCTCCGGGTAATCGGGAAACTCCACACCGGGAATCTTGGACTTGTAGTTTGACTCATCGATCGTGGCCTTGAAATCACAGGCAAAGGGGTTTCCCTCCGGCGTAATCCGCCACGGATTGATCTCCGCTGTCTGCATGCCTGTGGACACAAAGAGATCCCAGAAGGATACAAGGGTCCTCGAGAGGATACTGATGTGTTGTTTTTCGCACCCGAGCTGAGCCAGGAGTTCGCCTGCCTGGTATGCATCGAGGCCCCTGAAGATGTCGACGGGAATAGTGATCTTGTCTTTTTCAGCAACCTCTTCGATATCCACGCCCCCTTTGAGAGAGAGCGTAAACGACGGCTGGAGAAATGATGAATTGTACGTGATGGCAGAAAACATCTCAAAGGCTGCCGGAATCACCTCCACCAGATACGAGGTCCGGGGCATGTTGCCGTTTATCTCACTGCCGGCTATGCGTTTTGCCTGGCGTATGGCATCGGCTACATTATCCACCTGCACCACCGCCCCGGCCTTGGCCCTCTTTCCGGTCAGCACATCGGGCTTCACCAGAGCCCTGCCCCCCCATTCGCTCAATGTCTTCTTCAGTTCCGAGCGTTTTGCCGAACCCTCGATATGACGGGGCACAGGGATACCATAGCAGGAGGCAAACTGTTCCAGAAAGGTCAATTCGGTTACTCTGATACTCATGTCTTATCTCCAGTCTCTTTGGCATTGAACCGGATCAGGCATTTGAAGATAGAAGTCAGAATCCGGAATAAAAAGCTTAAAACATTATACAGGGAGCTCTTTAACAGCGGATACTTTTTCACCCTTTGTTGCGGCCAATTGGCCATGCCTGTCAGGCAGTGCATCTCATCCTCCTCCGGCGGGAACGAAAAAAACCAGCTACCCTCTTCACCCGGCACCTCTGGTCAGCTCAAGGATCGCGACCTTGAGATTATTGATGGACGTCTTATCCGGGCTGAATACGAACTCGATCACCTTTGTTCCGGGGTAAGCCCGTTTCTCTACCAACTCCTTCTGATGGGGTGATACCAGTACTGCAGAACAGCTCTTCGCAATC
>CAYRCP010000598.1:0-1577 GCA_964422755.1 uncultured Bacteriovoracaceae bacterium
AAAGTAAGGGATTACTGGTAAGAATAGTGTAATGGATTACATTAAACGCAAGATCATTCTCGCCGCAGGTGTGCTCATTGTTTTCGCACTTGTTTTTGGGGCGCATAGCCCTGTGCTCGCATCTGATAGCGCTGCAGAGCACTACCAGAGTGCGAACAAGGCATATGTCGATTTGTGCCGGAGCGCCTCAAAGAGAAAAGCGAGAAACAGCTGGCTCAAGGTAATTCATCTCTATACGGAAATATACAAGAAGTATCCCACCTCCCGGTTTGCCCCGACAGCACAGTACCGGACGGCGAAGCTCTATGAACAGCTCTATGGTTATTCCGGGAAGAGAGATGATTTTGAAACCGCTGCACAGGCCTATGAGTGTATTGCAAAGAACTACCCCTCGAGCAATTTGGCCGATGATGGTCTCTACCGGGCAGCCAGGATCAATGCCAGGCTTGGGAAGAAGGAAAAGGCCTATTCCCTGTATGGCCGTGTCATAAGTCAATACCCGAAAGGGGATATGCAGCAGTTTGCCCGGGAGGGAATGACCTCCATCAAGGTTGCCAGGAAACCTCAAAAGCGGCATTCCCGGCTCTCTCAGGTTAAAAAAATCCGGCAGTGGTCCAATAAAGACTATACCCGGGTTGTCATCGATCTTGAAAATGATATTTCGTTCAGCACCATGACCCTCGGGCCTGATAAGAAAAGCGGGAGACCCAACCGGCTCGTCCTGGACCTGAAAGATACATGGACAAAGCCTGGCCTGTCCTATCAGACGGACGTGCATGACGGCATCCTCTCGGGTATTCGTGTTGCGCAGTTCAGAAAGGACAAGGTCAGGGTGGTGCTGGATCTTTCGCAAAAATCCTATTACGATGCCTTTGCCCTGCAAAACCCGCCGAGGCTCGTGATAGATGTCAGTAAAGACAGCACTTCCATCAAAAAGATTGCTTCCTACCAGAGCAGCGTGAAAAAGGTTCGCTCGGGCTCGCATGCGAAGATTCCTGATAACGTGCCTTCCATTGCAAGTCAGTTTGCGCTGAAGGTCTCACGGATTGTCATCGATCCCGGCCATGGGGGAAAGGACCCGGGGGCGTTGAACCGGTCAGGCATCAAAGAAAAGGACATCACCCTGGCCATGGGCAAACTGCTTGCCAAGCGGTTGAGACAGGAGGGCTTCGAGGTCTACCTTACCCGGCATACCGATACGTTCCTGACCCTGGAGGAGAGAACCGCATTTGCAAACAAGAATAAGGCGGATCTGTTTATCTCTCTTCATGTGAATTCCAATGTGGACAACTCTGTGCGGGGGATCGAAACCTATTTCCTGAACCTCACCACAGATGCATCGGCAATCGAGGTCGCTGCGCGGGAAAATGCCACGACATCCAAATCCATAAGCGATCTCCAGCTCATCATTAATGATCTCATGCTCAACTCCAAGATCAATGAATCATCAAAATTTGCCACCAGTGTGCACAAAAGCGTAATGTCTTGTGCCACGAAGGTGGGATACCGGGGCAGGAACCTGGGGATCAGGCAGGCACCGTTCTATGTGCTTCTCGGCGCACAGATGCCCTCGATCC
>CAYRCP010000599.1:0-1562 GCA_964422755.1 uncultured Bacteriovoracaceae bacterium
ACGGGCTGTTGCCCGAATAGCAGTTTGGTGGATATTTTTGCTGTAATTTTTCGGCGAACGGATCAAACCAACACTTCGGCATAATTGGCTGCAGAAAATTCCCTCAAGTCACTATAATTGTGCAAAAAAGAGAAAATACTGCAATAAAGAGCGTTGATTCTATCTGCTGAAGCTTTCATTGGCCTGTTTTGGGGCCTGACATCATCAATTTCCAAAGGTTTTTGCCTAATAAGAATGGAGATATTCTGAACAGCCGCAATGAGAAAGTCCTGGATCTCCATACGCCACAATCTGCGCCATCGGGCACGTTTATATCCATAACGGGTAGACCAGGCAAAGGATCTCTCAGAAAGATCCTGCCGTTTCTTTATATCTCGCATGGCCCTTGTTGAAGATGCTTCCATACGAAGGTAATCCAGTTCATCCTGCCGGAAATGTCGCTTTAAGGATCTGCCATCCTTTGCACGAGTGCATTTATCTCTCAATGGACACTGGGCACATGCACCTTTATCAGCCCGGTATTCGTACTGATTCTTTTTCTTATAATAATGGTGTTTTCTCAATTTTTGTCCCGCAGGACAGGTGTACGTGTCTGAGAGAGGATCATATTCAAAAGCTTCTTTGGGAAAAATCCCTTTCCGTCGACCGGTTCCTTCCTGTGTCTTCTCGAGAGAAGCCATGTGTCCTTTTATCTTGCGGTCATGACAATACAAATAATTATCTATCGTTCCATACTTGCTGTCTCCAACTGCAACAGCAATATCCGTCTTAACCATTTTCTCATGCTCTTCAACCATCTCAGCAAACATCTTCCCATCATCCACAGATCCGGTAGTAATCTTTGTGGCTGTAATAATTTCACTTTTCTGGTCTACACAGCGGTGGGTTTTGTACCTCAGCTTGGGTTTGCCACTCGAATACCTGCTCACAGATGCATCAGGATCAGTCGTAGAGATATGCTTGCTATTTACTGGTGTTCTTTTTACGCCTTCATCTTCTAATGACTCTTCAAGTCTGAGATAACTCTTGTTGAGATACCTCTTCAGCTTTTGCGTGTTTATAACCGAATTGTTCGATGCATCCGCATCGATGAAACTCGCATCGATAAAAAGCTTGCTCCCCTCAACCAGACCGGCCTCAATACACTGCAAAACAATATGCTCAAAGAACCTTCTGAAAGCTTCAACTCCCCACCGAGCCCTTGCCTTGCTCAACACACTATGATTGGGAATCTCATCATCCAGATTATATCCAAGAAACCACAGCCAGTCCAGACGCTCAGGAATCGTTTCCATCAACTCCCTTTCGGATCTGACCTTATAGTAAAACAGCAGAAACATCATCTTCATGATCACTGGTGGAGGAACCGATACATTCCCATTCTGGCCGTAGCTTTCCTTGACCTCATCATAGATAAAATCAAAGTTAATGAACTTGACAACCTTTCGAAGCGGGTGATCTTTCCTCACACGATCACTCAGGTTAACATGATAACTGAACATCTTCTCCTGGGGGGATTCCTGACGACCCATCATAGGCAATATCCTCAGTATTTTGATACC
>CAYRCP010000600.1:0-1551 GCA_964422755.1 uncultured Bacteriovoracaceae bacterium
AATGCATCGGGAGATGTCTTTATGACGCTCATGCATCTTGAGAAGGCCCTGCGTGATAACGACCAGGAAGGCATATCCGATGCCCTGCCCGAGATAGAAAATGCAGGCAAGGTTATTTCTAACAAGTTGGCCAAACTTGGTGCAACAATGAATCGCCTCGATCAGACAAAGGCCATCCTGCAGAGTGCCGAGGTGGACACACTCGAAAGCACATCCGCAATTGAAGACCTTGACTATGCAGAAGCAATTACCCAGCTGCAAAACCAGCAGACCATTTACCAGGCCACTTTAAAGAGTGCGTCCATGATTACGAGCCTGAGTCTCGTAGATTATGTATAGGGGAGGAAATCTTGGAAATTAATACGGTTCGATTCGGTTCAATGCCGGTACACAAAGATAAGATACTATCTTTTCCCAAAGGCATCTTCGGATTCTCCAACAACAAACAGTTTGTCCTTTTTCCCCATACCGAAGGATCTCCGTTTTTCTGGCTGCAAAGTATCGATGACGGCTCGCTGGCCTTTGTGGTCATGAATCCCCAACTGGTAAAAAAGGATTATTCCATCGATATCGAAGAGAACGTTCTTGAAGAACTCGATGCAAAAGAGACCACTGACCTCGATGTGATGTGCATTGTCACCATACCCCATAATCACCCGCAAAAGATGACCATCAACCTGCTGGGGCCAATCATCATCAATGCCGCCAAGCGCTGCGCGCTTCAGATCGTTTGCACTGACGAAAACTACTCCCACCGCCAGCCGGTACTGACTGAACAATAGCAGGAGACTTATACCTGCAGGACCCAGGATCATAACTATGTCATTGCCGTGAATCCTTGTTTACGGGTTGTTTTGCCGCTTCTTATGATAACTGCTTCCCGGTCAAATCTGTCTCTTAGGTTTAATCGCTGAGGGCTGGCTTATAGTTACATGAACGAAGAAATAATCACGAAACCGCTTCTCCTATCTTTTCATCTATGACTTCTTTTTTACTCCCGAGCCTGGCAAAAACCAGCAGGATCTCCTACAAGCGGCAGGGCAGTTCATTAAAATCTCTGTAACTATTCAGGCAGGTAGGTGCCCTGAAAGAAATGCCCTTGGGGTGCTAAGGGCTGAAGACTGTTAGAAAAAGCGGGAATATGTCACACGTTAAAGGCATGTCTGGTGCGTAGATTTGCTTTTTTTTCGCTAAAGTGCGGGAAAAGTACTTTTCGGGCTCGTTTCAGTCTTCAGCCTAAACAGCTTCAGCCTGACTACGTGAGTAGTTACAAATCTCTTACGGTTGTTTTTTCTGCTGTTTGCTCTTCGCCTTGTTGAGCTTTTTGGCCTGCTTGACGTGTTCTTTATCATGCTTTTTGCTCAGTTTGTCGTCGGCTTGCCGTGCATCGCCGGGCAATAAATTCGCGGGCTCAGCTGCTGGGAGTTCTGAAGTTTGTACGCCCGGCTGACCGCTCGCAGAGGCTTTTTCTCCGGACCTACCGCCAAGAGCAACACCTTGAGTTCCACCTGGCGGAGGGGCTTCATCTTTGTGAAAGCGGGAAATGATTTT
>CAYRCP010000601.1:0-1547 GCA_964422755.1 uncultured Bacteriovoracaceae bacterium
AATCTGTATTGGTATTATATGGAAAATCTATATGCTGCCGTTCAACTACCACCACTTATATTATTTTTATCTTATCGCGCGGGAAGGCTCCATATCGAAGGCAGGCAGGCAACTGAACCTGGCTCAGCCAACGCTGAGTGCCCAGCTCAAACAGCTTGAGGAATTCTTGGGCGTTGTTCTCTTTACCCGGGAGAAACGCAGGCTCACCCTGACGCAGGAGGGGCATCTGGTCCTTTCCTATGCGAGCATGATTTTTGACCTGGGCCTCGAGCTTCAGGGCCGGCTGAAAACGCTTTCCGAACAGGTGAAGCTTCATATCCATATCGGTGTTACGCCCTATGTCCCGCCAACCATAATCGATACGCTGCTGAACTATATCCTCACCAATGTTATAGGTGCACGCTTCAGTGTAAGAGAGGACAAGCTCGAGATCCTGACCCAGGATCTTGCAGACCACCTGCTCGATGTCATCCTGACTGACACCCCGTTCGCTGCAAAATCCACACCCGGGATCAATAACCATCTGATCGGCCGGATTCCCATTGTCTTCTGCGCCAATACTCATCTGGCAAAGAGGTGCACACGGTTTCCGGAAGATTTGAATAATGTACCACTGATCCTGCCTGCCGCGCCGACCCGGATGTATACCCTGGTGCGGGAGTACCTGGACATAAACCATGTGGAGATGGAGATCATCGGCGAGATCGAGGACAGTGAGATCGTGCGCAGGCTGGTCTTGCGCGGCTATGGTGTGGCTCCGCTCAACCTGTTGACCGTTCAGAATGCACCATCCAGGCAGAGGCTTGTTGTTCTCAATGAAAAACCCGATGAAAACCTGTGTGAGAAGATCTACCTGATTACCAAGAAGCGCACGTTCCCGAACCCCCTGATCGAGATGATCCTGGAGAACTTCCTGATCGAGGATTTTATGAAAAACTTCGACCGGTGCAAGAAAGCGCAAAAGCCGGACTGAGGGGAATAGAGAAAAACCCGTGTGTGCGGCGCTCGTTTCTTCATTGACACATTCCGGCTCCCTTTCTATATTCAGATCAAACCCAGAGCAGGGAAATTGGTCAAACGTTATCCTTAATATCCTGCAGGGAGAAAGGTGCCGCATGCAATGGCTCAGCTGAAACTTTCCGAGTGGCTTGTCCGGGCAGAAAACAATCCCCGTTTTGTGGAGAACTGCTCCGCATTGAAGCACATCCCCGCCTCGCCGGGCAGGTATGCACCATACCCCGACTGGGTACTCCCCCGGATCAGGGAAGTGATGGCGGGAAGAGGGATAGACAAACTCTACAGCCATCAGGCCCGTGCCATGGAACTGGTGCGCTCCGGTCAGGATGTGGTACTTGTCACCCCTACGGCAAGCGGCAAGACCCTGTGCTATAACCTGCCGGTGATGCAGCGTATTATCGAAGAGTCGGAGACCAGGGCACTCTATATCTTTCCCACCAAGGCCCTGGCCCAGGACCAGATGCACGAGGCGCATTCCCTGATCAGCGAGCTGGGGGCGGATATCAGGACGTTTACCTACGACGGAGACA
>CAYRCP010000602.1:0-1532 GCA_964422755.1 uncultured Bacteriovoracaceae bacterium
GGAATCAAGGATTTTTATCCGAGCTATATCACCTCGCGCATCAACAATACCGCTTTTTCCATATTCGATGCCAAGATGACCTCGACAACCGCTATTGCGACACGCTTTGAAGAGGAATCATTCGTTGCCGATTTCATCTCCTGGATGCAGGAACTGGATATCCCTTATGGCAGGGTGGCAATCCCTGCTGTTCTGGGCATTCACAACCCGATTTCCGTCATGAAGAAGATCTCTTCGGGCATCTACAGGGATATCTTCGAGATTCCGACGCTGCCTCCTTCCATACCGGGGCTCAGGCTCTTCAGGGCCCTGAAATCCGCCTTCCAGACAAGCGGAGGCAATGTATACTGGGGCAAAACCGTTTCCAGTGTGGAACGCCAGGGGCCCCGTATCGAGGCCATAACCCTTGCCACATCCGGAAGACCCACACGCGTCCATGGCAAAACATTTATCCTTGCGACAGGCTCATTTGTCAGCGGCGGCCTGTATGCAACGCGCGATACGGTGAAAGAAACGGTATTTGATCTGCCGGTCTTTGTGCCCGGGCCGCGAAAAGACTGGTTCAACAACGACTTCTTTGACCCGGGCCATTCCATCGAAAAGGCCGGGGTACGGATTGACTCTTCCTTCAGACCTGCCGACTCCGATCTGGAGAACCTGTTCGTGTGCGGCAGCATTATCGCCGGCAGCGAAATCATGAAATACCACTGCGGCCACGGTGTTGCCATTGCAACCGGGGTCGCTTCAGCCAGGCAATGCGAAAAGGAGCTGTCATGAGCTTCGAGCACTGTGTCCGGTGTACCATCTGTGTGGAAAACTGCCCGGTGTTCAAGGTAAATCCCGAATTCCCCGGACCGAAACAGTCAGGTCCCGATGCCCAGAGGTTCCGTCTCGACGGCGAGGCCTCGGTGGATTCATGGGTGAAACTCTGCTGCCAGTGCAAACGATGCGAGGTCTCCTGCCCGTACGGGGTGAACGTAGCCGACATCATCCTGAAGGCCCAGCTGAAATATAGTTCCGAACACTTCAGCCCCTTTGCCGCGCACCTCTTTGCCAACACCAATTATTTAGGCGCACTTGCCTCTGCCGCAGCACCCATAACCAATAAAATCACTTCCATGGGCCTGACCAGGAATATCCTGAATCTCCTTGGGATATCGACATATCTTCCCATGCCCGAATACCGCTTTCTCTCTCTGAACAAGACGAGACGGAAAAAAGGCAGAGGCAGAAAGAAAGTGGTTTTTTTCCAGGGATGTTTTCTCAACTACAATCGCCCTGATATCGGCCGCGCAATCAGAGACCTTCTCGCATCGCTGGGATGCAGGGTAGTCATGCCGCACCAGATGTGCTGCGGGCTGCCTGCGCTGGGTAACGGCGATGTTGAGATTGCACAGCGGTTTGCCAGGAAAAATGCAGCCATGCTGGTAGAATATATCAACAAGGGCTACGCCGTCGTCTATTCCTGCACCTCATGCGGGCTGACCCTTACCCATGATTATCCCGAGATCCTGAAGATTCCTGAAGGCAAA
>CAYRCP010000603.1:0-1519 GCA_964422755.1 uncultured Bacteriovoracaceae bacterium
ATACACACCATGACCCAGGGGGGACCGGGAGGGGCAACGAACATTCTCGTATACAAGGTTTACCAGGACGGTTTCATCGGGCTCAACCTCGGGTCGTCATCGGCACAGTCCGTGGTCCTGATGACCCTCATTATCGTCATCACGGTTTTGCAGTTTAAATATGTGGAGAAAAAGGTCCAATATACCGGGTAGGAGCTATGATAGAAAAGACACCGATACTAGACGCGCTGACATACGTGTTCCTGATCACCGGGATACTGATTGTGGGATTCCCCATCATCTATGCCCTGATTGCAGCCACGCTGCCCATAGAAGAGGTCTCACGGGTTCCCATGCCCATGGTCCCGGGCGACCAGTTCCTGATAAACATGAAAGCGGCATGGATCAACGGCAATCTCGGATCAAACCTGTTGAATTCATTTATCATGGCAACGGGGATCACCATCGGCAAGATCACCGTCTCCCTTCTGGGTGCCTTTTCCATCGTTTATTTCGATTATCGGTTCCGCACCGTGGTTTTTGTATCCGTATTCTGCACGCTCATGCTTCCGGTAGAGGTCAGGATTCTGCCCACCTATGAAATGGCGGCAAACATCCTGGGACCTTTCCAGGGGCTGTGGGATATACTGCACTTGAACGGGCTTTTTAGCTGGATTACGGGACACGATATTGACGTACGGCTGAACTGGTCTCTGCTGGACAGTTATACCGGGCTGATAATGCCCCTGGTGGCTTCCGCAACCTGCACGTTCCTGTTCCGTCAGTTTTTCCTCACCATACCCGAAGAGCTGTGCGAGGCCGCAAAGATGGACGGTGCTTCGGCAATGACGTTTTTCCGCAAGATACTCCTTCCGCTGTCCAAGACAAATATCGCGGCACTGGTGGTGATTGAATTTGTCTATGGCTGGAACCAGTATCTCTGGCCGCTGTTGATAACAACGAATCCCAAGATGATGACCGCGGTTATCGGCCTTCAGAACCTGATACCGGCGGCGGACGACCTGCCGTACTGGAATGTCGCCCTTGCAGGGTCCCTGATCGTGATGCTGCCGCCGATCCTCGTGGTTCTCTTCATGCAGCAATGGTTTGTGAAGGGCCTGGTGGAACCGGAAAAGTAAAACTGCTCCTCTTCTCAGCGGCAGCTTCCCGGGGCACACATATTCCTGATGGCACTGAGGTACCCCTTGGATCTGTCGAGATAAAAGGCAAGAGGCAGTGAAAAGTTCTTGCCCACAACCCCGTCGACAAAAAGCTGAGAAATCTCACGGTTTCTCTCCAGGACGACTTGCGTGGACAGAAATATCTGACGTTCCTCTTTCGACATCTCCTTCAAGATCATCTTAAGGGCGCTTCTCGCTCGCGGCTGATACATCCAGAAGTAGAGGAGGTCAAGGGCATTTATGATAACGATTTTTTCAAGATCGCCGGCTTCCTTTTTAAGGGTATGGATAAATCCCTTGGGAGAGTTGAGCATGTCCAGCACGTTCGATTCGGGGAACAGGATCTCCATATGCGAATA
>CAYRCP010000604.1:0-1519 GCA_964422755.1 uncultured Bacteriovoracaceae bacterium
ACATGTCCATCATCATGAGTATCTCCCAGCGGATTATGGTGCTGAATTTCGGCGAGAAACTGGCAGAGGGTTTTCCTCAGGATATCCAGGGCCACCCCGAGGTGATCAAGGCTTATCTCGGGGAAACAACCGACCTCGAATTAGAGGGTTAAACTTGGATTGGGGAAAAAAGACAAAGAAAAGAGCGCACCGCCGAGACGCAGAGGTCGCAGAGAAAAGACCATATTATTTGCGGGAAGGTGGCGACAAATACTATAATATTTATTAGAAACAGTATGTTGGGAAAATTATATGGCAGGCTGTGGGGATCACACATTAGGCATTGTGTTGCCTGACGCAAGTGAAACGCTTGAGGCGTAAAAAAGGTTCACGGTATAGGGCATAAAGAATTGAGGAATGTAGTGAACAGACATAAGGATTCGAAAAAGCATCATCAGAAGTCCTATATTTACCGGTATCTCCCGGTAAATATAGCCTGCTTTTCTCTGCGTTCTCTGCGCCTCTGCGGTGATATTCTTATGAAAAACAGACGCTGGGCGTAAGGCGCCTAAAATAGATACACAGTGTAAGGTTGAAGCAAATGGCACAGAAGATAAAACAGCACAGCGAGGAGTTCATGGCAGCCTGTGAAAGCTGCACGCTGCCGCAGATACTCGCCAGGCAGGCGCAAACGCTTGGTGAGAAAGAGATCGCTATTCGTGAAAAGGCATACGGTATCTGGCAGACCTATACCTGGAAGGATTATTTCGAGTATGTGAAATATACCGCCCTTGGCCTGATCTCGCTGGGGCTCAAACGCCAGGACAACGTCGGCATTATCATGGACAACCATCCGGAATGGCTGTTTTCTGAAATTGGTTCACAGGCAGCCGGGGCCATCAGCTTGAACCTCTTTACCTCTGCCATACCCTCGGAGCTCGTATCCGCCCTCAACAGAATCCATGCGAGCTTTGTGATTGCGCAGGACCAGGAACAGGTAGACAAGCTCATCGAGAAGAAAGCAAACCTCCCGCACCTTTTCAGGATCATCTACGTAGACCCCACAGGCATGAGAAACTACCGGGACAATGACTGGCTGTTGAGCTTTTCGGAACTGCTGGAGATCGGCCGGAAGTATGAGGCTGAACAGCCGGGCCTGTTTGAGCGTGAGCTTGAAAAAGGCAAGGCCGACGAGACGGCACTGATGATCATGACATCGGGTACTACCGGCATCGCCAAACTCGCCATGCTCACCCATCGGAATTTCACCTCCATGGCGAAGAAGTGGCTTGCAACCGAACCCATCGGCATCGGCTCCAACTGGATGTCCATGAGCCCTCCTGCATGGATCGTCGATCAGATGTGGGGAGCAGGAGTGACGCTGACAGGCGGCATGGTCATGAATTTTCCCGAGACCATCGACACGATCATGGAAGACTTCCGGGATATCGGACCATCCATCATCATCACCTCTTCACGGTTCTGGGAGGATCTCGCCTCGAAGATACGGGTAAAGATGGACGATGCCGGATATATCAAC
>CAYRCP010000605.1:0-1519 GCA_964422755.1 uncultured Bacteriovoracaceae bacterium
AAGGAGATAAACGATGCAGTGTCATGAGGTGGATTACGAGATTATCGGAGATGATATCCAGATCGTGGAGATCGAGCTCGATCCCGGAGAGACCGTGATCGCAGAGGCCGGGGCAATGAACTATATGGAAGACGGGATCACCTTCGAGGCGAAGATGGGTGACGGATCACGGGCAGGCGATGGGATTATGGGCAAGCTCTTAAGCGCGGGAAAACGGATTTTGACCGGTGAGTCCATCTTCATGACCCATTTTACCAATTCATCCGGTACGAAAAAGCGGGCAGCTTTTGCCGCGCCGTACCCGGGCAAGGTCATCCCGATCGACATGGCGAAAATAGGCGGGGAACTTTTGTGCGAGAAGGATGCCTTTTTGTGTGCAGCGCTCGGCACCAGTGTGGATATTGCCTTTACCAAGCGGCTGGGGACTGGATTCTTCGGAGGCGAGGGGTTTGTTCTGCAGCGTCTCAAAGGGGACGGCATGGCCTTTGTCCACGCCGGCGGTACGGTTATTGAAAAACAGCTCAATAATGAGACACTGAGGGTCGATACGGGCTGTATCGTGGCATTCACGCCGGGAATAAGCTATGATATCCAGCTCGCAGGAGGACTCAAATCCATGTTTTTCGGCGGTGAGGGATTGTTCCTGGCAACGCTCAGCGGAGAAGGGACCGTGTTTCTGCAGAGCCTGCCGTTTTCCCGTATGGCAGACCGGATCCTGGCTCATGCACCTTCGGCTGGTGGATCGCGCAAGGGAGAAGGCTCTGTTCTGGGCTCTATCGGCGGCTTCATCGACGGTAACTGAGCCGGGCGATTAAGTGGTTTTGTGTTCACTATGATAGTGATCCCATAAATCAGGCAGGGCCTGATTGAAAGACCAGTAAAGGTATTTGACATACATAAAGAGGCAGCGAATGGAAGATTATCTGGTACGCATCATCACGGAGAACAAAAACATACGTGCAATGGCCTGTATTACCACAAACCTGGTAAATGAAGGCAAAAAGCGCCACGGGACCTATCCGACCGCCACTGCCGCCCTGGGCAGGGCTCTTACCGGAGGAGTGCTCATGGGTGCGCTGCTGGACGGAGATCAGCGCGTCGCGCTGAAATTCGAAGGCGATGGGCCGTTGAAGAAGATCATTGTGGAGGCGCCGAGCAATGGAACGGTACGCGGCTACGTTGAACACCCGGAGGTGGAGCTCCCCCCGAAGAACGGCAAGCTCGACGTGGCAGGAGCCCTGGGCACGCAGGGACACCTCACCGTGACAAAGGATCTGCAGCTCAAAAAACCCTATATGGGGGTGGTCAAGCTCTATACGGGAGAGATAGCCTCTGATCTTGCCTACTACCTCACCGAGTCTGAACAGATCCCATCGGCCGTGGGCCTCGGTGTCTTTGTGGAACCCGACGGGCATGTCTCGGCAGCCGGAGGATTTCTCCTGCAGTCTCTTCCTCCGTCCGATGAAAAGCTCATCGATACCCTGGCCGACAGAATCGAGAACATGCAGCCAATAACCCA
>CAYRCP010000606.1:0-1518 GCA_964422755.1 uncultured Bacteriovoracaceae bacterium
ATCTACTTATTCTATCTCAAGCTGGTACGGGTAAAACCTCATTAGGTGAGGCTCTACTGTTCAATGCAAAGGCAACCACCAGACTGGGAAAAGTACTCGACGGCAATTCTGTACTGGATTTCGAGCCCGAGGAACAGAAACGGCAGTCATCAATATTTTCTGCACTTCATAACTACAAATGGAAGAATACCGGGGTCTTAATCTTAGACACCCCGGGAGACAATAACTTCAGCGCAGAGGCTATTCTCGGCCTCAAATCCGTGGACAATGCCCTGTTTGTAATCGATGCCATAGATTCCATCAAACCGCATACGGAGAACTTATGGAATCTGGCATGCGACGAAGGCCTTGCTCGGATCTGCTTTATAAACAAGATGGACCGGGAGCGGGCGGATTTCCAGCAGGTGCTCTCAGATATATCGGCCATATTCGAGATAAAACCTCTTGTCCTGACACTGCCCATAGGCGCAGAAGATTCATTCGCCGGGGTCGTCGATGTCCTGAACAAGAAGGCCTACCTCTATGAGAAAGACGGTTCGGGTAAATTCACCACAGGCGATGTTCCTGCAGACATGCAGGATACGCTGGATGAGGTGTACAATCAGGTGGTTGAAGACCTTGCCGAGGTCGATGATGCACTGATGGAAAAGTATCTCGAGGGCGAAACCCTGAGCCTGGAAGAACTCACCGCCGCCCTTTCCGCCGGAGTGGCAAAAGGTAATTTCCTCCCGGTATTTTCCGGTTCAGCACTGCTGAACATGGGGGTGCAGCCGCTCATGGACTTCATCAATACTTCATGCATCTCCCCGGGACAGCGGGTACTGCCTGAACTCAAAGATAAAGAAGGCAAGACAAAGGAACTCAAGGCCGAAGAAAACGAGATGTTCTGCGGATACGTATTCAAAACCATGAGTGATCCGTATACCGGAACACTCAGCGTTATCAGGTGCTTCTCCGGGTCATTGAAACCTGATTCCAACTTCATAAACGCCTCACGGGAGGTAAAGGAGCGCATCGGATCATTAATACTCCTGGAAGGGAAGAACCAGTCACCCCTGGAAGAGGTCGGTCCCGGTGATATCTTTGCCGTTGCAAAGCTCAAAGAAACCAAGACCGGTGATACCCTGCTGGGCGAATCATTGAATTTCACTCTGGAAAACCCCACCTTCCCCGACCCCATCATGAACATGGCTGTCTCTCCCAAAACCAAGGCGGATGTGGAAAAGCTGCTCCCTGCATTCCAGAAACTCATGGATGAAGACCCCGTGATCAAGGTCTTTCGCGATGAGCAGACAGGAGAATTCATCCTGTCCGGCTTCGGCCAGCTCCATATCGAGATCATCGTGGACAGGCTCAAGAGACGTTTCGGGGTGGAAGTGGATCTCAAGACCCCCAAAGTCCCCTACAAAGAGACGCTCACGGCCTCTACCAAGGTACAGGGAAAACATAAGAAACAGACCGGAGGTCATGGTCAGTACGGCGATTGCTGGATCGAAGTGGAGCCTCTGGAACGAGGAG
>CAYRCP010000607.1:0-1516 GCA_964422755.1 uncultured Bacteriovoracaceae bacterium
ATTTCACGAGCATCGGCAAGGAACTCCAGGACGAGGTCATTGCCCGGATCAGCCATGAGGGCCTGTAAAGGATGATGCGAATGAAGGATTCGACAACATTACAGGCCGTCATTCTCAGGATTCAGCGGCTTTCCACCGAGGACGGGCCGGGTATCAGGAGCACCGTCTTTTTCAAGGGCTGTCCTCTTGAGTGCACTTGGTGCCACAACCCTGAGAGCATATCACCATTGCCTCAGGTCCTCTGGGTGAAAAGCAGGTGCATCAGCTGTAAAACATGCCTGGACACCTGTGAACATGCAGCGCTTTGTCTCACACCCGACGGCGTGCAGATCGACCGCAGTCTCTGCACAGGCTGCCTTTCGTGTACAAACGCCTGCCCATCTACTGCCCTTGAGGCGCTCGGCAGATCCTGGGCGGTCGACGAACTGGTCACTGAAGTGTTGAAAGACAGGGTTTATTTTGAAAAATCAGGCGGCGGTATCACAATCTCCGGCGGAGAACCAGCCATGCAGGCGCCATTTGCCGCTGCTTTCCTCAGAAAACTCAGGGAGCAAGGAATCCACACGGCGCTCGATACCTGCGGCCAATGCCCGCAGAAAAATCTGGCCTTAATTGCCGAGCATGCTGATCTGGTCCTGTACGATATCAAAGAGATCGATACGGAAAAGCACAGGCGCTTTACCGGGGCAAACAATGAGCGGATCCTTAAAAATCTCATCTTTGTTGCAGAAACAATGAAAACCAGAGGCTACCCGGCAGATCTCTGGATCCGCACCCCCATTATCCCTGAGCATACCGCGACAAAAGAGAATATCTCGGGCATCGGCAGATTTATCGCTGACAAGCTCTACGAGAGTGTCAGTAACTGGGAGCTCTGCTCGTTCAACAATCTGTGCACGCACAAGTACGAAGGGCTCGGCCTGCACTGGGCATGCAGGAATTTTGAGCTCATGAGTCCGGAGGACCTGGAGTATTTATCCGATGTTGCCAAAGGATCAGGCATCGACCCCGCAATCGTTCACGTAAGCGGGGCAACGAGGGTGTCGCGGGAAGAAGATACTTCACAGGATGGATCATCCCTTCGCCTGGTCAATAGTGACGTTCACACGTAGGAGGAGATACATGAAAAAAACATTTCTTGCCTTTGATGAAAAGGATATGCCGGAATTCGAGCCCGAGGCAAAGGTAGGGCTCATCGCAACAATCAATCCCGAGGGAAAACCGCATGTCACGCTGATCACCGCACTGCAGGCAAAATCACCGGATACCATTATCTGGGGCCAGTTTTCGGATGGGAAGAGCAAGGATCATGTCAAGACCAACCCTAAGACTGCATTTCTCATCATGACCATGGACAGGAGCCTGTGGCGAGGCAAGGCCACCTGGACACACGAAAAAAAACATGGCGAGGACTATGAGATGTTCAATACCAAACCCATGTTCCGCTACAATGCCTACTTAGGTATCCATACCGTGCACTATATGGACCTCAAGGAAACCTACGGCAGGGAGTCCC
>CAYRCP010000608.1:0-1514 GCA_964422755.1 uncultured Bacteriovoracaceae bacterium
GTCTTGCCGATAGAGACGAGCTTATCTTCATCATAGGGATCATGGCTTATGACCTGGAGCCCTTCATCGAGGTATTGTTTACCTACGATTTCGATGATCTCATCGTGGGTTGCCGGCCGGTGAACCCCGGTGGCAATGACCACCGTGATGTCGCTTTTTTTCACACCGACTGATAAGAGGTCCTCCATGATCATGGGCATGACCTTCGCGGTGGGGACACCCCTGGTCGAATCGGAAACGATGATGGCGACACGCCCGGCACCCTGCGCGAGATCACGCAGCACCGGTGTTCCCACCGGAGATTGGATTGCAGCCCGGAAATCCTCAGGCCATAAGAGAGCCGGCGGCTCCTCAAAACCTATCAGGCCGAGGCATCGCGGGGAGTCAACCGATATTTGCACATCCTCGATCCTGTCGTGGTAGACGGTCTTTATTCCCTGCTCATGAATGGAATACATAGATGCTCCCTATTCCTTAAGTTCCGCGTGTTCCGAGCTCAGAGGCGGCAGTCCCTTGATGTCCCGAACGATGTGCAGAATCCCGTAGATCGACATCAACAAGAAGCTGACCGGGATCGCTGCGTAGGGAAGGCTCATGGAAATGCCCAAAGCCGGCGTAATCTGTCCCCATGTATTGATGACCAGGATGGTCCCGCTCACTGTCACCACAATTACGGTCAGCGTTGCCAGGTACATCACTACCCTCTGGAGAAATTTCTGCAGTTTCCCCGGCATCATCTCCCTGAAGATGGTAATCCCCAGATGTCCGTTTCTCTTGTGCAGAATGCTCGCAGACAGCAGTGCGTACCAGACGATGGAAAAGCGGAGGAACTCCTCCGACCAGGTCAGCGCGCTGTTGAACACATACCGCCTGGTCACATGCATCCAGGCCACTACAAGCATGATTGCACACAGCGCCATCGTGACATTGAGCGTTATCCTTTCCATACGATCACAGATCCGTGCCAGCCTCGATTTTTCCATTTCTGCCACTCCTTTGAATAGCCTGTCTTGTTCTCTTTCTTGCAACTTTGTCGGTTCGCGACAATTCAATCAGAGGGGCGGGCCCGCAATACCTGCAGGCCCGTCCATTAATGCTTATTGTCTAAAAACCTGCATCTACGTCCTTTTTCATCTGCTTGATGGCTGCAAGCCACTCGTCAACGAACTTTTCGTCCGAGCTTGCCTTGATCTTTGCAACAACAAATGCCTGTGAGGTTTCCCGCATCTTCTCTTTCCCTGCTGCTGAGACATTGTTCACCTTCATGCCTTTTTCGGTCAGCTTCTCGACGATTGCATCTTCACGCGCCTTGTTGACAAACCGGCTGTAGTTCTGTGCCAGGATAGCGCCTTTCTCGATCACGGCCTGATACTCCTTGGGGAGCTTGTTGAACCATTTCAGGTTGACCATCAGAGGCATCGCATCATAGATGTGTCCGGTCAGCGATGTGTACTTCTGTACTTCATACATCTTCACTTCCCAGATATTGGCAAGCGGGTTTTCCTGGCCGTCTA
>CAYRCP010000609.1:0-1512 GCA_964422755.1 uncultured Bacteriovoracaceae bacterium
TGACCCTGATCCCCCTGAGCATCTATCTCAAGGGCAATCTTATCAAGGTTGAAGTCGGCCTTGCCAAGGGCAAAAACGTTCACAGCAAAAAGGATGTCCTCAAGGAGCGGGATGTAAAGCGGGAAACAGCGCGAGAGGTAAAATCATGGAAGCGAAGTTAAAGGATATCAACCTCGAGAGACTCCTCAAGAGAGCACTCATGCACGGGGGGGATTTCTCGGAACTCTATATCGAAAACAAAAAGGGAACCTCCATTGTCTCCGAGGCCAGGAAAATCGAGAAATTCATCAGCTCCGAAGAATTCGGCGTGGGGCTGCGGGTGGTTCTCGGTGACCGGTCTGCCTATGCATATACAAATGATATCTCAACCCTTAATGAACTCGCTTCAACCGTCGCTTCTGCTATCAAATCAGGGCAGTTCAACCAGGACATCTCGCTTGTAAAGAGGCCTAGGCGATCGAGAGTACTATCCAGAATAAACCCAGCTCAAGTGGATTCTGCCAGAAAGATCGAGATGGTCACCAGGGCGGAAAATACCGCCTGGGCCCAGGACAAATCCGTTGTTCAGGTGAAAGTCATGTATGGGGACGGCTCCAGGCACATCCTGGTTGCAAATTCCAAGGGGTTTATTGCTGAAGATGCACGCGACTCCATCCTCTTCGTAGTACAGGGCGTGGTGGCAAAAGATTCTCGTATGGAGACAGGATATGAACCTGTCGGTGGGGCACGGGGCTTTGAACTCCTGGAGGAAATCCCGCCTGAAAAGATTGCAGAGCAGGCCCTGGGACGGGCCTTGATGACACTGAACGCCCGAAAGGCACCGGCCGGGACCATGCCGGTTGTCCTCTCAAGCGAATCCGGCGGCACCATGGTACACGAGGCCATTGGCCATGGGCTCGAAGCAGACCTGGCAGGTGAAGGCCTCTCGGTCTATTCCGGACAAATGGGCAAACAGGTTGCCTCTCCCGCTATTACGGTCATCGATGACGGTACGATTGACGGCCTGCGCGGAAGCATGGGCTACGATGATGAAGGGAGCCCGGCGAAAAAGACCATCCTTGTGGACAAGGGAATCCTGAAGACATACATGACCGATCTCGTCACCGCTGCCAAGTTTGATCTGCCGCTGTCGGGAAACGGCAGGAGGGAATCATACCGAAGCCGCCCCATACCCCGCATGACAAATACCATGATCCAGCCGGGGACGATGGACCCTGACGAGATCATTGCCAGGGTGGACAAAGGCATATTTGTCAAAAAGATGGGCGGAGGCCAGGTGAATACGGTCAACGGTGATTTTGTCTTCGGTATTTCCGAGGGATATCTCATCGAAAACGGTCAGGTGGGAGAACCCATCCGGGGCGCAACCCTCATCGGCACCGGACCCAAAATCCTCAATTCCATCGAATACGTGGGAAATGATCTCGGATATGGGATCGGCACCTGCGGAAAGGACGGCCAGGGTGCTCCTGTTGCCGATGCACAGCCTACCCTGCTGATTCCTGAAATCAC
>CAYRCP010000610.1:0-1511 GCA_964422755.1 uncultured Bacteriovoracaceae bacterium
TCCTGATAATCATATGCCATATGAGTTCTCCTTTATCGATAATCTTCCTGCGTATAGACATTCTTTGCATCCTGGCTGAAATCATCTCTTAAGAAGCGGTCAAGGTTTTTCTCGGATGCGCTCTTGGGTATCTCGTCAACGACCTGGAGGAATGAGGGTACTGCGTGTTTTTCCAGGGTCGAGGACAACACTGCAAAGACCCTTGCAGGATCTATTTCCCGTCCACCTGCAGGAACTATTGCAGCTACTATATCGCTTTCTCCCGGAGCACCTGTTGCGGCAGGGATACCGTATACGCATACATCGGAAACCTCCTGCATATCCGCCAGGGCCTTTTCCACATATTCCGGCTGGACGAAATCCCCCTGACGCCTGAGCCCCCCGCCTTTGCGGAAATCAAAATAATACCAGCCTTCATCATCCCGGTGACACATGTCGCCAGTTCTGAGTATTCCGCCTCTCGTCTTTTCTTCTGAAGCCTTTTTTTTGCCGACGTACTCAACCTCGGCCTTGCCTTCTTTGGGGACGAAGATGAGTTCCCCGATCTCAAGGGGATCACATTCGGTATCATCTTCATGGACTACCTTCATGTCCATGACCCCTTCGAGAGACTTCCCGAAGGAACCCACAGGGCCGGTGCCCGGAGGGTTGTGGGCAAACCCGCCTTCAACAGCCGCATACCACTCGTGGATACTGACGTTGAAGCGTTTCTCGAAATCCTGCCATATCGCCTGAGGAGTGCCGGCGCTGATAACCTTGTTGATCGGATTTTCTGCATCGTCGGGTTTTCTCGGTTCACTGTAGATCCCCATCATCATGCCGCCGAGCAGCGAAAATGTTGTACACCCGTGTTTTCTGCAGATATCCCAGAGTCTGCTTTTCGTGAACTTCCTGCTGATCACCGAGGGTATGCCCATCATAAGAGACGGCGACAGGGTGATGGCCTGTGCATTTCCATGGGTCAGAGACAGCCCGGTATAGAGCTTGTCCTGTTCGGTATACTGCCAGATGAACTCAGCAAGCATCTTGAACATCGGCATACGGTTGGACTTGATGAGAACCCCTTTGGGATCACCGGTTGTGCCGGATGTATAGATGATCTCAAACGGTGATTTGATATCATCGTTCCTCTTATCAGGAGGAGAAACCTCCGGCCCGTCCAGGATCTCATTCAAGCTCTGATAAGAACTGGATATCGACGTATCAAAACCTTCCTTATAGCAAACCCCGAGAACCTTTACGCCGGGAACTTCGGCAAGAGATTTTTCCACTTCCCCCAGAAACTCATTGGTGAAAATGATCCCCTTTGAGGCCGAATCGGATATCTGGTAGCTCAATTTGCTCCCTTTGGAACGAGGATCGATGGGAACAGCAACCGCCCCGATCAAGGATGCAGCACCGAGGGCATACAAGAATTCAGGGTGGTTTCTCATGACAAGAGAAATCCTGTCCCCCTTGCCGATCCCTGCATCTATAAACGCCTTTGTCAGCTTACACGTGTTGGTGAACAG
>CAYRCP010000611.1:0-1504 GCA_964422755.1 uncultured Bacteriovoracaceae bacterium
GCTCGCCAAACCTGCCCGCGCGAGTGCACTCGGTAGCCCGCTCATGGAGAAGGATACATGCATCGAATCTTCTGCCGGCGTGCAAAAGAAGATTTGCCCGTATCCCGACCGGGAGCTCCCGCTTCCCAGACAACCGGGCAAGCAGCTCTCTGGCGAAGCCAAACGTATGCAACTTTTTAATTTTGTCGTAGATTTCCACAGGAATGTCACTTGAGAGACTCAGTCGCTCCCCCTCGGACAGGCTCACCAGTCCCTGCTTTGTAAGCAGACGCACGGTTCTGATCACAGTTCCCGGAGAGAGCCCGGTAATCTCCGGCATAGCATCAATTGCCACGGGCTCACCGAATATGAAGAGTGTTTCGAGAAACTCCCAATGAGAATGATTCATCCCTGCTGTTAAGTTATCCATGATGTTTTTCCCTGTTGTTATATTGAGTAGCGAAAATTACTTTATCTGAAAACCGCGGCCCTATCTACCGAAATGTCAATATATGGACAGCACCTGGAGTCATTATATGGTCTCCCGGACTTTCATGCCACGTCATAAATATATCTTTATTCGTGATATCGTATAGTTACAGTCTCTCTCAGTGCAGGCACACATCCTGCTTTTATGTAAGGCAGAACAAAGACCTCGAACATGGTCAAAACAGAGACCTCCGGCAGGTGGATTGCTTCATACCCGAAAGAGGTCTCAAAACAGTACTAAAAACATCAGAGAAAAGGAGAAAAACATGGCAGATTTAAGTACTACATTTTGCGGATTACCGGTGAAAAACCCTATCGGCGTAACCTCCTGCGATTTTGGCGGAGTTGAAAAGCTCATCCGCAGAGTCGGCGAACAGGGCATCGGCTGGATAATCGGCAAGACCATTCACAAGATCGACGGTCCGCACCGCTGGCCGAGACCGTTCTTCTATTCCCTCAGGCACCAGGGCAATGACATGAAAGATGTCTGGATCTGCTCGCAGATGTTCCACAATATGGACTATGATCGATATATGGACGAAGAACTGCCGAAATGCATCAAGGCCTGCGAAGAACTGGGGATTCTCTTTATCCCGTCGTGTTCCGGGACGAGCGCCGAGGCTGATACCTGGATTCCGATCTTGAAGGATCTCGAGGAGCGAGGCGCCAAGATAATCGAACTCGACACCGGCGGACCTCACGCCACCTTCGGCGCTATCGAGGCGCACAAGGCTGTGGGTGCACCCCTGGCCATGGACCCTGACACCGCCGGCAAGGTGACCAAGGCCTGTGTGGAAGCAGTGAATATTCCCATCATGTTCAAGACCACCCCGCAGTGTGTCAATGCCGCTTTGGTTGCCCTGGCAATCCAGAAGGCCGGCGGACATGCAATCTCCGGCAACAATGCCTTCTACGGCGCCTGGATCGATACCGATACCAATTCGTTCTATGGCGTTCCAGGTTCCATGGGCGGACTTATGGGAAGGCCCTGGCAGATCTTCTCTCTGGCCAAGATCCTCGAGACCACGGCCACGAT
>CAYRCP010000612.1:0-1503 GCA_964422755.1 uncultured Bacteriovoracaceae bacterium
CAGTCTAACAGCCTTCAGCCTTTTCCTTTGTATCACACATGCAGAGCCCCGGCCGTCCACAGTGCTACTGCACTGTAGGTCCGTGCCCAGAAATTGGCCTTTTCCACTGAGGGATATCGATAAAAATCCTGGGTCCACCCGTATGACGGGTTCTGGTACAGGTCGCGAAGGATATTGGCAATATGCCTGGGTTTCCAGTGTGCATTCAGAAGAAAATCATCCATAAACCCGATGAGCCTCTTTGGCTGCAGGGCCAGGGGGTTCGGGGAAAACAGCACCTCCCTGCTTTCGTCGCGGATGTTCTCTTCCCGTCGCGCCTGCTCAATGGCTCTGCCGCCTGCCAGGTCTTCCTGCCGGTCAAAATCCTGGTGAAATTCGTACAGGTCCGATGAGCGGTAATCATTCACCAGCACTATCAGGTTTTCGTTTGAACAGGGGATAGAGCCATGAAAATCCCTGGAATGCCGTGCCGCCTTTTGCAGGTCCCACATGCATGCGATAATATAGTCCATGTCTTTTTCTTCAACAGCGGTTTTTCCATCAAAGTATGTGCCCACCACATCCACGAGCGGGGGATTCTGGTATTTGTGGTATTTTTCATGATTTTTTTTGTGCAGGCTGTAAGGGCTACGAATACACCGCATAAAGGGAGACCCCTCGTTCCAGGTATTGTCGATGTTGATGCAGGTCTCCATGCAGTCGGAAATGGTTACAGGGATAAGCCCATCAGCAACATTGTCCTTGAAGGCATCCATGATCAGCAACGCACAATATTCCGCGATCTTGCCCAGTGCGCTGAATACCCGTGCCGCCTTAAGCGAGGTGCCGTACCAGCGCCTGATATCACCCTCATCGATGTACATGCATGCCTGTATGAGATCATCCTCTAAAAAACCGATTTCTTCGAGTTCCTGCATGAATGCCTCTGCGAGAAGATTCTGAAACAATATATGCCCGCCCGATGGCGTATAGTCCAGGAGATAGGGAATGCCCCGCGACCGGAAGATATCCTCGAGGAACCGGGCTACAGGGGTTATCTGTTTGAAATATGACTTCTGAGTCTCAATGTCTTCATAGAGTCTATGGTTTTCCTCTGCGAGAAAAATCTCAAAATCAAGGGGCATGAGGACTGAGACTGACTGCTCGCCGACAAGGGGAAGGTGCACCTGGAGGCCTCTTGTGGTGGTGAGATCTTCCAGTTCACCAACAGGTGCTGCAAGAGCGGGAAACGAAGGATCAAAGCCTTCAGCAATCAGCTCGCTGCCGGTTGCAACCACATAGTGGCTGAACCGGAAACAGTCGCGAAGCGGATCGATCACCTGAGCATAATATTCCCGGTCATTCATGAGAGCAGCCCCTCTCTTTTTCGATTATAGTATAGTAACGAGAACAGGATCTGAATCAATCCGTCGGGCAGTAAAATTTTGGGGCTGGAGGTGCTCTGAAAGAAATGCCCTTGGGGTGCTGAAAGGAAAAAAAAGGATAAAAACGGGTATAAGGTTT